>NZ_JBPCXO010000545.1:0-8940 GCF_051008435.1 Endozoicomonas sp.
CGGTTTGAGACAGTTTTTATGATTATTTGAGGCGAATAGCGAGCTATTCAACGAAAAGAATCATAAAAAATGGCCAAATCAGGCTTTTTCGCAGTAGGTCAGTGGTAAGTCCGACAGGCTCCTAGTAGCATCTTGAAATCCAATGGGTATAGAACGCCTATAGCTAAATGAATTCTACTTATGGCATTCGATAACAGTCAGTTCTCCCTGTCATCTAATGAAACCTGCTTTTACGAGATTCATAAATAAGTGAGCGATGGGAGTCATTGAACAGGACACTTTCATACCTGACAGACACGCCCCGTAGAATCAGGGAGTGAAATCGCAGATAGAAAGCAGAAAGTGGATGTTAGCAGAAACAACCGGCATTTGTCCGCAGCCAGATTGCCTCTGCCAATGGATTTTAAACTTGGTGCTTTATTACCAGGGCAGTGCCGAGGCCACAAAGAAGGGATTAGGCTCACTTTTTGGCAATTCGTACTCTTTCGGGTAGCCAACATCAACAAAGTAGAGGCCGTAAGGCTTTGCGGTTGCTCCCCCTTCCGAGCGTTTTCTGGCATCAAGAACTTCCCTGGCCCAGACAGGCGGCTTTCTGCCTGCGCCCACTTCCAGCAGAACCCCGGTAATGTTTCTCACCATATGGTGAAGAAAAGCATTCGCTCTGACATCAATGACAACCATATCCCCATGCCTGTAAATATTCAGATATTGGATTTCACGCACAGCGTGTTTGGCCTGACACTGTACCGCACGGTATGAATCAAAATCATGCTCACCAACAAGGAACTGCCCGGCAATATTCATCAACTCTACATCCAGTGGGCGGTAGTAGAAAGTCACCCCTTTAGGCAGGTGAGCGGGCCTCACTGGACGATTAAGAATAACATAACGATATCTGCGCCATTGCGCAGAATATCGGGCATGGAAGTCTTCAGAAACCGGCTGAACCCAGTTAAAGGTTATATCATCCGGCAAATGGGTATTGCCGCCAAAGGTCCAGCCATAACCGCTACGAACCGCTTCTGTATCAAAATGAATAATCTGATTACAGCCATGCACCCCTGCATCCGTTCTACCGGCACACACTACAGAGACAGGATGATTGGCAACTTTGGACAACGCCTTTTCTACAGCAGCCTGAACGGAGGGAAGTCCTGACTTCAGACTCTGCCAACCGTGGTAACGGGAACCATCGTATTGAACACTGGCAGCTAATCGCGGCATGAAGAATGCTCACTCCACAAATCAAAAGGAGGGGAATTTATCAGGAGAAAAGACAAAATGACAGCGACAACCCAATGAGAAAAAACGACCAAACAGCCATGAGCCGGAAATGCAGCTCACCCCGAACCATGAAAATGGCTACAGAGCTCGAAATAGCGGCATTTTCATAGCAAAAAAGCGTCACGGATATTTTCAAACTATCATTGTTCTGGAGAATTCAACCTTTTGGATTCTTGGACTCTTTAGCATGTGCACAATTCAGCGTCAGCTGCGTTTCCCACTCATATTTTTATAGGGCATCAGGTGGATAACGAAGCCACCTGATAAAAATGCTGCACAGCTATACAAACACTAACTAACTAACAACTTATTATAGAGGCAATGGGATGAGAATAAACTTCAACCTTCTGGCTGTTATATTAGGTATATTCTACCTATCAATCGCCGCTCCAGCCAGATCAGACGTGCTTTCCGAGATTTACCATAAACTCTCCACACAAGAGCTACCCTGGCTACAGGAAAGTATTATCCAGGCTATAGAAGAGCATAATCAGGACGAACAGGCGATTATACCCATCGCCAAACGAGCCTACGCTCTATGGTACGATAAAATCAACTCCAATTCGGAAAACGGATTGACAACCGTAACTGCCAGAAGCTTTTTAGGCAAACTGGTTCCTACCGCCTTCAATGATACCATGGACAACCAATATTACTGGACACTTATTCCTGACGAAGACATTCAGGAATTCCCCTTTGTGAGCCGCATTCTAGACACCATACTACTCACCTGGGGGGCAGCTTTCAGTAAAAATACACAGACCTTTAATCACACCAAAAAAGCCCTGACCAACTATTTAAACTGCGACCATTATCGTTGTTCACAGGAATCAGACAGGCTAGCGGCCGCCACAGAACACTACGAAGAGCATAACCAGAACCTCTCCGCATTCACCAAAGCACTAGAAGCTTTTAAAGCCTGCAAAGAACGTCGTGAGGAATACGGAACCCACCTTCAGGCGATCTGTGACGCCCTTGAAGCTGAAGCCACCCGACTGATAAATACCATGCTTGTCTGAATTGTATATCTGATCGCCTGACGGTTGCAGCAAACTCAACCATCAGGCCACCAAACCCCACTCAGTTCGAAAACCGGGCTTTTTCTCGTTCCGTGCTTACATGAAACTGTTTTCAAGTTAAACCGCGCCAGAACCAGAACTCTAAAAACTCCACTTTTCTATTATTGAGTTGGCTTGGGGGATTACCGCGCCTGCCCCATTAGAATCTGAGCTTCCTGCTTCTGCTCATCAGTGCCAGACTCCAGCACTTCCTGCAGAATATCCTGGGCACCTTCATTATCGCCCATATCAATGTAAGCTCTGGCCAGATCCAGCTTGGTCGCTGCTTCATCATCATCAGAAAAGAAGTCCAGATCATCATCTTCCAGAGCAGATTCCAGATCAGGCAAACCATCATCAAAGCCCAACGACTCATCTTCAGCATCAGGTCCGACTTCACCCAGGAAATCGTCCAGATCATCAACTGCCGCCGGATTCACTTCCTGAGCAGCAGGCTCCTGAACATTATCCAGATCCGGTAACTCCGGCGCGATCTCCAAATCAGAAGCCTCGGCCTCCAGATCCAAATCATCCAACTGGAAATCCAGATCATCAGCTGACTCAGCACCAGCAGAATCGGAAGGCTCATTATTGAAGTCAAGATCGTCCAGATCAAACTCCAGATCACCCAACTCTCCATCAGTGTCAGCACTGCTCTCATCAGTCAGTGCATCACTCAAGTCGAATCGCTCAAGATCATCACTACTTTCTTCAGCCGTCGCTTCTGGAACAACATCTCCCGAGAAAGCATCTGCCGGGAAACGAGCCTTGTAAGCATCAGCCTGACGCAAAGCACCCTGATCATCCAGCGACTCGACACTTGCCAGAGCTACCTTAAAGTTATCAAGATCATTATTCTCAGCATGAACTTCCAAGAGCTTGAGCCTTAAGTCCGCACGACCCGGCTCATTTTCAATCGCTTTTTCCAGCAACTCTGCAGCCTGAGGGAATCGGCCATAAGCAATATAAATATCGGCTTCACTAATGGCATCGTCGGTCTGCTGAGTAGTTTCTTCAGGCTCTTCATCTTCCAGCAGACTGTCTTCATCAATCTCCAGCGTTTCATCCAGTTCGAGTTCTTCCTGATCATCCTCTTGTGACTCCTCAGGAATCAGAGACATCGGCTCTAAACTGGACTCTTCTTCAAACTCATCTTCTTCTTGCTTGCGTCGACGATAAATCAGCAGAGCAGCAATCAGACCCAATGGCACCAGAGCCACCAGGGCCAGGTAAAGAGGGTTACCGAACAGGAAGTCCAGGAAACCCGATTCAGGTTTAGGCTCAGGCTGAACAACTGGCTTGGTTTCTGAATCTGTTTGCTCGGGTGTCTGGTTAGCGGCCTGCTCATCTGGCTGCTGAGTCAATGCCGCCATCTGATCATCTTTGAGATCGATGAGTCGTTTCAAAGTACTGATCTGGTCATCCAGATCCTTCAGGCGACTTTTCAACTCTTCATTCTCGCGAGTCAACTCATCCATTTTCTCACGAGTCATCGCCAGTTCGTTTTGCAAAGCTGCTGTTGCCGTATCTGCAGAACCTCCGCCCAAATCACTGCCTGTGCCAGAGGTATCATCCGTGGCAACAATAGACAGACGTCCATCGTCTCCAGCCCCTTTACCCCCTGCATCAGCAGAGCTCCGTCGTGTAGCATCCAACTGCTCCAGACGAGCCTGCCAATCACGATTCTGTCGAGCTACCTCTCCCACAGCATCCTGGAAGCTGACTGCTTCGATCTCTTCTCTGGCAGGTACGCGCAATACCTGTCCTTTTTTGAGGCGATTAATATTACTTTGAATAAAGGCCTGAGGATTTTTCTTCTGCAAAGCCAGCATTGTCTGCTGAACACTCAAGTCACTGGCTGGCCTGACACTCCTGGCAATATTCCAGAGGTTGTCATTAGGTCGCACTTCATAAGTATCTGACTGACTTTGGCCTGCATAGCTATCAACGCCACCCGTACGAATAGGCTCTTCTCTGACCGGAGTAGCCTGAATAGGCCTGGCATTTTCTTCAGACTGATAAGATGAAGACTGTCTTGCGGAGGAACCGCCCTGATCAAAGGGGTTCACATTCTGACTGCGCGAGGGTGTAGGCACGCCACCGTTGTAGTTTTGAGTCGCTGCAGGTCTAACAGGAGCGGCTGGCTGCTGACTGAACGCAGGTGGATCCAGCAACATAGTGTATTCGCGAAGCAGACGGCCACTTGGCCAGTGTACTTCCAACAGGAAGTTCAGAAATGGCTCACGCACCACCTGATCACTGGTAACGTGAATATAACCTGTCCCGTCTTCCCTCAACATCGTTTTAAATTTCAGGCCAGTCAAACTGAAAGGTCTGTCGAGACCTGCCCGTTGAAAATCTGCACGGCCGGCAAGATTAGGGAGAATCTCGTTCCGGGTCAGCTCTCTGACTTGCAGCAATTCAATCTCGGCATCCAGTGGTTGATTCAGCGCCGAATTTAAGCGCACTTCGCCCAACCCCAGCGCATTGGCCAGACCGGAACCCAGTGCTCCTGATATGGCCATGGCTGCTACAAGCTTTTGCAGTCTCATCATGAATCCTTGTTATCTGCGCGTATCAGCAAACCCGCCCGTAAAACACACCTTACATCGACAGCCTGAAGCAGAACCGAGTCAAAAACCGCATAATTTAAGTCGCCAGCTCTTCTCAACCCAGATCTTCTCGGGTCTGAAGTTTTTCTCACGACTGTTTTTATAATAAACAGCTTTTCAGATGTGTGCAGGCACCCTCAAGCAGAAGACAGGTGCCCAGCCTGCACTCCAAAGCGGAGTGCATCAAAAACTATGAGCGCTCATAGCCATAAAACCGGTACGGTTAACAGTTCCTGATACCTAAAGCCTTCCCCGCTTCTAATCAAGGCAAGACCTCAGGTCAAAAATATTATTCTGACAATTTCAATACGGAACTGTCACTATTCTCAGCTAAGTTATCATTTTAAAAAGTCTTTTAGCAATATTTCTGCCAATGCCAATGCCTGAATTGCGCCACATCTCACAGGATCAGCAACAATCCAGAGGCATAAATGATCAGCATGATCCGGATTTTGACGAATCCGGCCAACAACAATGACATCTTTGCCTGCTACTGTCTCAACGGAAGGCATTTCATCATTAGCCGCTAATTCTACCCCTTCAACACCCGCCAGAAACTCTCTCACCGCCTGACCATCGACAGGACGATCCAGATCCAGATGCACAGCCAGGCTATCCCCGAAGAAGACAGGCACCCGAACGCAGGTAGCACCTACCCTCAGATCATCCTGTTTCAGCCCTTTCATGAGCTCTTCTGCTATCCGTCGCTCAGATGATGTAAATCCGCCATCGGTTACAGCACCCACCTGCGGCAGAACATTAAATGCGATGCGCTGTTCGAAGAGCTTTTTCTTGACCGGTTTTCCGCTCAGCAGATCAATAGTCTGCCCTCGTAGCTCTTCAATGCCTTTCTGACCCGTTTCGCCCAGTGAGAGACTGGCCATAACATTGACCGAATCAATACCCACCCGATCCTGAAGGGGTTTCAGCACCTGAAGCATCAAAGCTGCCGGGCTGGATGGTATCGCCACTTCCTGCAAACCTGACAGTTCTGCCGGATCCAATAAACCAGGCAGATACATCTCAGACTCTGAATTAACCGAACCATTCACCACACGACAACCGCCTTCTCTGGCCAGATTCAGGACTTCGGGATCTACCTCAGAACCGACAGGAATGATCAGTAGATCAGCATCGGCATAACTAAAGGTAGTAGCACTCACAACCTCCAGTTCAGTACCTTTATAATCCACTGTCGCTTCGTCACCGGACTCAAGCAACGCTTCATCCCCTGCCAGCGGGTAGACCGCCCCAGGCGTTAATTGACTCTCTTCCAGAACTGTCAGCAAGGTTTCCCCTGCCAGACTCTGTGCATCATAAATCGCTAAATCAAACGTTCCGATCATGTGCTTCTCTGTTTCTATACAAAATTGTCGGGAAATGTATCAGGAAGTGTTCTGGAAAGCATCATTCACACAAGCATGAATCACAGGATTTCTGTGAGCTTGCCAGATACAAGCTGAGACCAGTATCAGGCAAGCTCTCCAGAAGCCTGCCTGACTGAAGCTTTCAAGTATAAATTTGATTAGAACGAGACAGCACATTTCGTAGCTATTGTGCGAATAATGGACCCACTTGAGAAAATTGAACGGCGAAGATTACGCTCTTTCTTGAGTTCAGGCCGAAATCACCTTGCGCCCAACAGGCTCCCAATCTGAGCCCGTCCATCAAGAATTAGTAGCTATCCAACCGGAAGTGCCCTCTTGCCGTTGCAACAGGTGTTTCCCGGCGACTTTGCCAGGCCGTGATAGAAACATTGGCAATCCGGCTCCCCTGCCTCACCACCCGGCACTCAGCAAAAACATCTTGTATTCTTGAACTTCTCAGATAATCAATCGAAAAATCGACAATTTTAGGAATTTTCGGTTCATCCATGAACAGCATAAGATGGATAGCTGCAGACATTTCCATGAATCCCCCCAACACTCCACCGTGCAATGCAGGCAAAACCGGATTGCCAGTGTTGCCCTTGTTTTCCGGGAGAACAAACAGCGCATCATCCCCAAGCGACTGACAACGCATGCCAATTTTCTTCGCATAAGGCAGCAACTCTGTCAGATTACTGTAGTCACTGGTGGCCCTGGCCTGAAGCAGTACATCCCGAAAAGCACTTTGAATTTTCATTTTGCCAACTCCTTAGCCATCTCGCTGAGCGTACGTCCGGTTCTCATGAAGGTTCCCACACCGTGCGCAAAAGGCTCATCACGATCATCCTGATAAGCAACCCCTCTCGTAAAGACAACGGTTTTAGTGACTTGATAGGCTTGCGCAAAACAACGAACCGGCTTGAAGGGATCAGGCAAGCCCAGGTGATCGATTCTCAGATCAATGGTAGGACAGGTCTCAAAGTCAGGCAGACCTATGCAGGCTGCCATACCGAACGCGCTATCCATCAGCGTTGTAATGGCCCCCGAATGAATAATTCCACTGCCCGGATTGGCTTCCAGTTCTTCATTAAAAGGCATACTGATGACAACACCTTTAGAAGTCACTTGTTCCGGCTCCATACCCAATATACGACAATGGGGTATCGCATGGAGAAACTGCTGAACAATACTCCCTAACTGCTCTTCGGTATTCATGTCAGTCAATCTCTTATTTTTGTATGATCCAACGCTCATTATAACCAAATTTAAACGACTGTTTAAGCCGTTAAAGGCTGTTTAACCTCCATACCAACCAGTAAACAGTTGAATCACTATGGCATTAGTAATATCGATGAAAAAAGCACCAATTAATGGCACAACAATAAAGGCTTTACCAGAAGGACCAAAATGCTTGGTCACGGCTGTCATATTGGCTATGGCATTGGGTGTCGCCCCCAGTGCCATTCCCATGTACCCGGCCGACATCACGGCAGCATCATAATCACTGCCCAACACACGAAATATAACCCAATAGGTAAACAGGGCTAATACCAAAACCTGAGCCATCAAAATCAGGAGAATGGGCAGGGCCAGATCCACCAGGGTCCATAACTGCATACTCATCAGGGACATGGAAAGAAAAAGACCCAGAGACAAATCAGAGACCAGCGCAAGGGAAGAAGAGTCCGATGGACACTTCATATTTTTCAAGAAATACGGCAAGACATTGGTCAGAATAATACCGGTAAATAAACAGGTGACATACTGAGGAAGAAATAACCCGATTTTCTGCAGCAAAACAGTGGCGTGCAATCCTGCGCCAATGGCAATGGCAAACAGAAGCACCGTTTCAAGCATCATCTCAGCATCGATCAGCTCGTGTTCCTCACCATAACGCGAGCCAATGGTAATGTGCTCAGTACCTGCCGGTGACAGATTATTCTTTTCTATCAACCTCTGTGCCAGAGGCCCTCCAGCCAGCCCCCCCAAAATCAAGCCAAAAGTAGCACAAGCGGCACCTATTTCAGTCGCATTCAGCAGACCGAATTGTTCAGCAAGGATAGGAGCCCATGCAATCGCAGTTCCATGCCCACCACTTAATGCAATGGAGCCTCCGACTACGCCGATTAATGGATCCACTCCGGTCAAAGACGCAATCGTCACTCCAATACCGTTTTGCACAAACAGGAACAGGCTGGCCACCACCATCAGAATCACCAGACTGATGCCGCCTTCCTTCAGCGTAGAGAAACGCGACGACAGACCAATAGTACTGAAAAAGATCAGCATCAGGTTGTCTCTCATGGTGAGCTCAAATTCAATACTCAGGCCAGTGAGAATATAAATGGCGGTGAATACCAATGAAGCAAGAAAGCCACCAGTGACAGGCTCCGGAATATTGAAATGACGAAAAAAAGCGACATGCGTATTGAGAAAGCGGCCCACAAAAAGCACCAGTATGGCGATGATCAGTGTCTCCCATGAAGATATCAGCATTGAAACACCTAAATTTGGCAGAGGGGAATTATGTCTGACTAGGAGCCTGTCGGACTTATGCTTTCGAGCATAAATTTCAGTAGAGCGAGTCGAATTATTCGATGGATTCGTGAGAATAGTTGA
>NZ_JBPCXO010000546.1:0-1382 GCF_051008435.1 Endozoicomonas sp.
TGTTTCAGAAGATTGACTTTACCCACCATGGTCTCTATAACTGTTTCACTACTTTTTCTGTTTTTCCCATTTCCGTTAAGAAATTCTGTTGATAATTTGTAGATGTTTCCATATAGCCTCTGGCACAATTAAGTAATTTCCTGGCATGTTTATTAATTTCAACCTCAGAACTACCTGACTCTATTGCCTTTAATGTGTTTTTGTACCTTTCTAGGTACTGTTTTAAAGTAGGCTCGTTAGATCTTTGGAGCTTCAATTCCAAAGCCTTAATCGTAGTTTCTAGTTGAGCCTTCAAAACTTTAATATTTGACATATGTTTCACTTTAATGTTCAGGAACTAACACTTCGTACGTTCTTAATCCACTCTTTTGGCCAATCTTGTGGCATTAGCAGCTGGTCAGCTTTGCCTTTCAATATTATACCTGTCGAGCCTATGTACGGGACAAAACACATATCATTTCCCGCAAGCCGACCTGATCGCTTTTTGAACACAAATTCTTCAATACCCGCCTGAGCATATCCAGGCCCAAACGAAACAGACTTTTAGGCGGCCTGCCATGCTTGTTTAGGGGAAGTTGTTCTGCTTCACCATAGTGCCAGTGCCCGATTATCAGACACCAGGCAAATGCCAGTGCCAGAATACCCATCAGTTTGTCCATCCGCTCTGGGGCCGTCATATGTGTCGATTCCAAGTCGAAGCCACGGCTCTTCAAGCATCCAAACAGTGTTTCAATGCCTCAGCGCCGGTAATAATCTGTAACCATCGTTTCCGGTTTCTTCGTAGCGACAACGATCAGCAAGCCTTTTTCTGAACGTCTGGCTGCGATGTATAGATAAACACCGGATACTCTGCGCTTACTGTGCCAGGTGATGCTTTGGTTGAGCTTGATATTCCTGAACAGATGGCTGGCCGGTATATCTTTGCCATTTTTACCCAGAACCGGGATATTGCAGCGAATCCTGAGACGACACAAAATCCCTTGCTGCTCCAACCACTCAAACCAGTCGTGGCCGATAAACTCACGATCAGCCAGAAGGCCGTCAATCTTGTTTGCAGGAATCAGCTTGAGAACCTTCTCCATGAGTTCTATTCGCTCTCTGGCATTGGAGTTACCCCCATTTTTTGTCAGGCAAACCCAGACCAGCGGAATAGAAGCGCCTTGCCAGGCGACAGAGACCACCAGATAATTGACGTGCTTGCTTCCAAACTGCCAGTTGGTTCGATCCATGCAGAGGGTATAGCGTTCCAGCTTTAGCCAATGGAGAATCAACTTCCCCAGCTGCTCGTAGCAGAATGTGTAATCAGCAAAGAATCGTTTGATACGTCGATAGCTGGATTCAGTCTGAGCGCGAGCCTGGAACTCTTCCGCCACCCTGTAAAG
>NZ_JBPCXO010000547.1:0-2088 GCF_051008435.1 Endozoicomonas sp.
TAATGTGAAGTACCACATGATAATGATTGGACATCACAGCGTAGGCACAGACTTCAATGGCAAAGATGGAAACCAGTGCCTGTAACCGGTCAACCACCCACTGCCGACGATGCTCAAAACTC
The DNA here is from genome assembly GCF_051008435.1 of Endozoicomonas sp. Taxonomy (GTDB): domain Bacteria; phylum Pseudomonadota; class Gammaproteobacteria; order Pseudomonadales; family Endozoicomonadaceae; genus Endozoicomonas_A. The sequence goes on from NZ_JBPCXO010000547.1 coordinate 123, forward strand.
TTCCCAGTCAGATGATCCTCACCACATAAGTAAGCCCTGCGAACGCACCGAGCCATACAGTGATAATACGGTGTTGAGCCTGGGTCAATCAGGCTGCTGCGGGCTCGGGTCATAAGGACTCCTGTTCAGAAGGATAAATATCAGGAACAGGAGAAAAATAGTTCAACCGGTCGGTTAGTCAAATGTGTGGATGTCCCTTTTACTTCCCTTTTACTTCCCTTTTACTTCACTCCTTTTACTTCACTGAAACAATTTGGCGCCAACGACAAACATCTTGATGCCGATCTTGGAATGACCGGCGTTCTGCACACGCACAGCCGACGGCTGGATTACCATCCCCATGTTCACTTTGTGGTACCTGGCGGCGGTATTAACCTCCGACGAAAAGAGTGGAGAAAGTTCAAGGGTAAATATCTGTTCAATGGTAAGAACTTGGGCAGAGTCTTTCGCGCCAAACTCCTCAAATCACTGGACGAACAGGGCTTACTATCTCTGAATCTGAAAATGCACCTACCTAAAGAGTGGGTAGTGAACTGCCAACACGTCGGTAAGGGACTACCGGCTCTGAAATACCTGTCCCGTTATCTCTATAAAGGGGGTATCAACGACAAAAATGTACTGACCAGTCAGAAAGGAACAGTGACCTTCTCCTACATAAACAGCGAAACCGGAAAAACAGACACCCGAACATTGCCCGGTGAAGATTTCCTGTGGCTGGTGCTGAAACATGTGTTGCCCAGACGATTTCGACGCGCTCGTGATTATGGATTTTTGCACAGTAATGCAAAAAAGAAACTATCGCTGGTACAGCTGATTCTGAACGTGGTGGTCAAGGCAGTGGAGCCGGTCATTCGCCCCGTTTTCAAGTGCAGACATTGTGGTGAGTCTATGAGGCACATTGCCTTCAGGTTTATGAAACCTCACTAAAGCCTTGCCACGGAACCTCCACCCTCCATTCACCAACAGGGAAAAACAGACTTCGTAAGATAGTGTTATAAGGCACGGGATGACTATAATGCAGTGGTCGGATGCCGCTCACCTCAAATAAAGCGAATAGAGTCAATATTCGCAGATCAGATAGTTCTTAGAAAAGTAAACTTCAATAGACCATCCTCATTAGAATTCAACCTGGGCTTGTGCAACAACAGGATAAGATTGCGGCTGCGCGCAATCTATTCTTATTCGTTAGCCGTTTATCTGATATTTGGTTTGAACTTTACTGCTTTTTATCTGTCCAATTCTTTAATGAATCGTTCACAGGGAAGTATATAAATGGAACCTATATTAAAGAAGCCTGTGATTGCAGGAGTGCTTTCAGGTTGCCCCGCTAAGCGTAAAGCTGGTTTTCATGGAAGAAAAGAATCTGAATCAAAGCAAAAAACTATGCCTCGCTCAGAACGGATTCGTTATAACTCCAGAGCAAAGCACAATTATACAGATATATTATCTAGAAAAATAAGCTATTTCAGAAAAGCCTCCAAAGTTAATATTGGTGATAGAAATATAGCGATTGCAGTGATTAAATATTCCGCATCTAACACTGACGAACTTATAGCTATTAGTGGAGTTGAATCAAGAATTGGTTTACCTGCTCCCCGAGATAGATCATTTGAAACTTTTGATATTGGCCATGACCGTTCATGTGATGCAGAAGTGAAGATTTTTGAATACTTGGACAAAAAAGTCAAAAGCCATTCGAAAGCGGCTGTTTATCTACATTCTGAACTACCTGTATGCGATTCTTGTCGTGATGTAATACGACAGTTCAAGGATAAATATAACAACATAAAAATATTCACATCCTACAGTTTACTTGACAAACTTTGAGTATTGCAGACGGCTAACGCTTAGTTCAACTGCCCTTGCACTTAATCGAAGCGACTCTGGATTGAAGTGGATCACTTCAATGCCTCTTGGGTCAGTTGCAACGCCTTGGTACGCCCGGCATGGGCATGAATTTATGGGG
>NZ_JBPCXO010000548.1:0-11655 GCF_051008435.1 Endozoicomonas sp.
TGCTCAAATTTCAGTTCCACAAAAATGCACTTATAGAGTGAAAACCCAGATGAGCAAATATTAGTCTACAGATGCTGATATTACTGAGTTTTTGGCAAATTTAACGATCATGAACTCACGGATTCAGGCTGATGATTTCCCAGCCTTCCAGTAACATCACATTCACCGAGCCGCAGAAGTAGTCATTAGCAGAGTAATAACCCGTGAATGTCTCGGCAGCATTGGTGACCAGGCTGCTGATCTTTCCCCTGGAGAAAATACTTTCTGAATCGGAGGCAAAAACAGACTGCAGAAAAAAGCCGGAAAGCAAAAACAGTAATCTTGGAATCATGGCATCCATGCCTGAGAAATTTCATCAGATATAGAAAATATAGCCTTCTTTCATGAGCTACCTGACCTTCATGTTAGAATCGCCTCAGATTTTTTGACCTGAGCAGCTACTTGCCAGCCCATTCTTCATAAAGAACCCAGGCAAAAGGCTTTTCTCAACCTACAGGCTTTGCAGGAAAACCGGATGAACAAGGAAAAAAGGACCCAGATATTTACCCGGTTGCGGGACCAGAACCCCAACCCGACTACGGAATTGAACTTCTCCTCACCCTTTGAGCTGCTAATCGCCGTGATTCTGTCAGCTCAGGCAACCGATGTCGGTGTTAACAAGGCAACTGACAAATTATTCCCTGTAGCCAATACGCCCCAAGCCATTTTTGATCTGGGAGTTGAAGGCCTGAAGGAATACATCAAGACCATTGGACTGTTCAATGCCAAGGCCGAGAATGTCATCAAAACCTGCAGAATAATGCTCGACCAACATGAAGGCGAAGTCCCCGATACCCGAGAAGCCCTGGAGGCCTTACCGGGAGTCGGCAGAAAGACCGCTAACGTGGTACTGAACACCGCTTTCAAACAACCCACAATGGCTGTTGACACTCATATATTCCGGGTTTCCAACCGTACCGGGATTGCTCCAGGCAAAAATGTTCTGGAAGTGGAAAAAAGACTGGTCCGGCTGATTCCTAAAGAGTTCCTGCTGGACGCTCATCACTGGCTGATCCTCCATGGTCGCTATGTCTGCAAAGCCCGAAAGCCTCAGTGTGGCAGTTGCATTATTGAAGACCTGTGTGAATTCAAGGAAAAGACTTCCTGAAGAACAAAGGTTCAGCTGAAGTGGTACAATCCTCTTTCAAAGTGAAAAACTTTAAACGATAGAACAGACAAGCCGCACATGACCCCTACAATTGAACTCGCTATAGATCTGATACAACGTCCCTCCGTCACGCCTGAGGACGAAGGTTGTCAGGACCTGATGATCAGCAGACTGGAGCCTCTGGGCTTCAAAGTAGAGAAACTGCGGTTCGGCGAAGTGGAAAACCTTTGGCTTCGCAGAGGTGACACTGCACCTGTTCTGGCCTTTGCCGGCCATACCGACGTTGTCCCTACCGGTCCCGTAGAGAAATGGGATAACCCTCCTTTCTCCCCCTGTGTTGATGAAAATGGCATGCTGCTGGGGCGCGGAGCTGCAGATATGAAAGGCAGCCTGGCCGCCATGGTTACTGCCTGCGAATCCTTTGTTGCCGAACACCCCGATCACAAAGGCTCTATTGCATTTCTGATCACCAGTGATGAAGAGGGTCCAGCCCAGAATGGTACGGTAAAAGTCATTGAACATCTGGAAGCCCGTAACGAAAAGATTGACTGGTGCATCGTAGGCGAGCCCTCCAGTACTCATCAGGTAGGGGACATTATCAAGAACGGTCGCCGTGGCTCCATGCATGGTCATCTTGTCATTCGTGGCATTCAGGGACACGTTGCCTATCCGCATCTGGCCAGAAACCCGGTCCATGAAGTAGCTCTGGCTCTGTCAGAACTGACGGGTGAAGAATGGGACCAGGGCAATGATTTCTTTCCCCCCACCAGCTTCCAGATCTGGCACATTCATGCTGGAGAAGGTGCCAGCAATGTCATTCCAGGTAAGTGCGACGTTAACTTTAATTTCCGCTTCTCCCCTGAAGTGACTGACATAGAGTTGCAGAAAAGAGTGCTGACTATTCTGGATAGGCACAACCTCGAATACGATATTGAGTGGCATGTCAGTGGTCAGCCGTTCCTGACCCGCCCCGGTGCTCTGGTGAATGCGGCCAAAGAATCGATCAAAGCGGAAACAAACATAGACTCCGAGCTGTCTACCTCTGGTGGAACTTCCGATGGCCGCTTCATAGCGCCAACCGGTGCCCAGGTGGTTGAGCTGGGTCCGGTCAATGCTACCATCCATAAAGTGAATGAATGCGTTAAAGCCAGTGACCTTGATGACCTTGGCCGGATTTATCAGGGCATTCTGAAACGATTGCTGGCGTAATCACATGCTGTTTTCCCGTTCATGACTGTTTTCTAACGCTACAGACCTTATGAATAACGTTGAAGATATAGAAATTTATGCCAAAGACCTGAGCCTTGAGATGATCCAGAAATGGCTCACGGCTCATTTTGACACCGTTGAAACTCTGGGCAGTGGTAAAAAGGTCCATGACTTTTTGCTTCATGGGCAGGAAGGTTCAACCCCAATCATGATTGTCGAGGGTGCAGTTGGCAAAGCCTGGACCAGTATTTGGTTCAAATCCAATAAGACTCCCTGGAGCGATGACATCGCCTGTGCCAAAAGCCTGAACAATTTTGCCAAATGCCGGGTGAGAGCTAATGCCGCACCCTGGTCAGACGGTGAAGATATGGATGAATGGTGGCAGATGACAGAAGCAGGGGAAGAAAGCACGCTTTCCTGGCCTAACGCCCTCTGAAATTTTCATTCAGCCTGAGATGCAACACTGCATTTCTGGCCTCTTTTTCACTTTCTCCAAGAACTAAAGACTAACGGACGTACTAGCCCGGATATTTCATAAATTTGCGTGCGCCCTCACTTGCCCCTTGCGGCACTAAGAAAGCTTGGCTCAATCGACCGTACACACCAGTACGGCGCTCAATCGCCAAACTCCTTAGTACCACAAGGTTCTGCGTGAGCATCGCAGCAATTTATGAAATGTCCGGGCAAGGCAATCCGCGAGATATTCATTTTCTTCTTTGCGCCACCGCCTATATTCAAGCTAGAATCCTCCGATTAAGCCAGCTTTGCGCTAAAAATGTCATGAAGCCTGAATATCCAAGCTTCTGGATAAAGACATTATCTGTAAAGCGACCCCATTGAAAATGCTTGTTTAGATCCCGCTTCTCATGAGTTGCGAGTAAAGCAGCATTTTCATGATAAAATTGTCATTTACCCTCTTGAATTCAGGCCGCGGCCAGCTCCATGCACAAACCCAATACTCTCAGTCGCTTTTTGTTTCACAGTTTGAGAAAGCTGTTATTCACATGGGTTAGAACAACTGTTCATAACAACACCGCAGAAAGCCTTGGGATTCAGCCAGACAAACCTGTCTGCTATGTACTTCGTAACCGTTCTCTGTCTGATCTGATGGTGGTTGAGCACGAGTGTCGAAAAGCGGGCCTTCCACGACCCTATGCTTTTATTCACAAGGATCAAAAGAGTGGTGATCAAGCCTACTTTTATCTGACCCAGCAAAGAGGGGTTCTTCTTCAGAGAGAGCACCCGGAAGCTGCTGACACGCTCAACAACTTACTCAAAGAGACAGAAGAGCACCCAGATCAGGATGTACAGCTGGTTCCCATCAGTATTTTCTGGGGGCGGGCTCCCGACAAAGAGCAGTCAGCTCTCAAGCTACTGTTCGACTGGAACTTCAGTCTGGGTGGGCGATTCAGCAAGTTTATGGCCATTCTGCTCCATGGCAGACAGATCATGGTTCACTTCAACCCGGCCATGTCCCTTCGGGAAATGGTGGATGAAGGTCAGGAACATTCCAGAACCCTTCGAAAGATTGGTCGCATCCTAAGGGTGCACTTTCGCCAGCTCAGAGAGTCGGTCATTGGTCCCGATCTTTCTCATCGCAGGATTCTGGTCAATGGCCTGATTCATACCCCCCAACTTCGTAAAGCTATAGAAGCCGAAGCCGCAGCCCAGGAAATCACTCTGGTTGAAGCCGAAACCAAGGCAAGACAGTACGCCAACGAAATCGCCTCTGATTACTCTTACCCAGTACTCAGGTTCATGGACATCCTGTTAACCTGGTTCTGGAACAAGCTGTACGACGGCGTATCCATTAATAATGTTGATCCGATCAAAGAGTTGTCTCAGAAACACAGCATTGTTTATGTGCCCTGCCATCGGAGCCATATTGACTACCTTCTGCTTTCCTATGCCTTGTATTATGAGGGTCTGACACCTCCTCATATTGCTGCAGGTATCAATCTGAACATGCCTGTCGTTGGCACTATTCTTCGTAAGGGCGGCGCGTTCTTCATGCGAAGGACTTTCAGAGGTAACCCTCTCTACAGCGCCGTCTTCCATGAATACATGCATACCCTGTCCAGTCGCGGCTTCCCGATCGAATACTTTGTTGAAGGTGGACGTTCCAGAACCGGTCGGACTCTGACTCCGAAAACCGGCATGCTCTCTATCAGCCTAAGAAGCTATCTGAGAGACAGCCGCAAGCCAGTACTGTTTGTACCGGTTTACATTGGTTATGAAAAATTGCTGGAAGTCAGTACCTACATGGGTGAACTGAGAGGCAAGAGCAAGAAAAAAGAGTCCCCGCTGGACGTTATTCGAACACTGGCAGCCCTGAAGGATCAGTTTGGTAAAGCCTGGATCAACTTTGGCAACCCCATCAGCATGGGTGAGTTCCTGGATAAAGAAGTCCCTCAATGGCAGCATGAACAATCAGAAGGCTTTAAGCCTCAGTGGTTGAAAAAAACCACGAACACTTTGGCTTTCAATATTGCCAGCGAGATCAACTCAGCTGCGGTTGTAAATCCGGTTAATCTGGTTTCCATGGCTCTGCTTTCAACGCCTCGTCACGCACTGGGAGAACAGGAGCTGGTATTGCTGATAGAGATCTATCTGCGACTCCTCAAGAAATCTCCTTACAGTGACAAAACCGTCATTACCGACATGGATGGTCACAGTGTCATCCGATACGTCGAAAAGCTGGATGTGCTCAACAGGTTCAGTGACTCTCTGGGCGACGTTTACAGCCTTGATGAAAAAACAGCGGTAATGATGACCTATTACCGGAATAACGTTCTGCATATGTTTGCAGTACCCTCCCTGCTCAGCTGCCTGTTTATCAACAACAGCGCCATGACACAGAGAGAAATCTTCCGAGTCTGCTCCATTTTGTACCCTTATCTGAAGTCTGAACTCTTTCTCAAATGGAGTGAGAGGGGCTTTCTGAAAGTAGTCGCCAAATGGCTGGATACACTGGAAAGTGAAGGTCTGATTATCAGTGACCACGAAGGCTATTACCGACAGCCTGAGTACAGCTCCGTACAGTACGTTACCCTGACCGTTCTTTCCCGTGCCATTGCACAGACTCTTGAGCGATTCTTTATGGTCATCAGCCTGTTGATCAGCAATGGCAGTGGCAGTATTGAACAGGAAACCCTGGAAAACCAGAGTCGGGATCTGGCACAGAGACTGTCCATTATTCACGGACTCAATGCACCGGAGTTCTTTGACAAGGCTTTGTTCAAAAACTTTATCGAGCTTTTGCGACTGAATAATGTGGTGGAGATCACCCAAACCAACAAGCTCAACTTTGGTGTAGAAGTCAAAATGGTTGCAGATGAAGCTTTCAAGGTTCTAACCAGCGAAGTCCGACACAGTATTCTGCAAACGACCAAGACTCAGCCTGCCCCCATCGAAGAGCATTAATCCCTCCTGGGTCAATGTTCAAGGGGACGCCCATCTTTCACTCTCTTAATGAGGGTGAAAGATGGATTACTCAAAAAACAAACTTTTCACTCAAAAGCTCTCAGAGCATGGATATCGTACCTGCAGGCTTTCCCCTCTAGCTTATAGGTAGGCGAAGCATTACCCAACTCGGGCGATAGTCGAGGCCTTTTAACCACCACCCGGTATCGGGCCACTTCCAGGGCTGGTTCAAGAAGCTCGTCGGCATCGGGATCTCCTGATAGAAGTGCCTGAAACACTTTCATTTCCTTTTTTACTTCAGCCGACTTTTCTTTATGTGGAAACATTGGATCCAGATAAACCACATCAAACTGTTCTCCAGCTGCCAAACACGATTCCATGGCATGACGACTGTCATCTTTGATGAGTTGCATACGCACAGCAATGTCTGAAACTTCCGAATCTTCCATCGCTCTTCTGATACCGTCTTCCAGCAAAGCCGCAATAATCGGAGAGCGCTCAATCACTGTCACCTGACAGCCTAGGCTGGCAAGAACGAAAGCATCTCGCCCAAGCCCCCCTGTTGCATCCAGCACATGAGGTTTAACGCCTTTATTCAAACCCACCGCTTTGGCAATGTCTTGATCTTTCCCACCGCCAAACTTTCTCCGATGGGCTGCCTTTCCACCGACAAAATCAACACTGACAGGCTTTTCTTTTCCACAGGCTCTCTTTAATGAAAGACGATCCTCTTCAAATCCAAGAATAAGAGTACCTTCCTGGCAGCTATTCAGATCTTCAATCAGACTGACTCCATCAAGTGATTGGAGAAGTGTCTCAAGATAGGTCTGCTTATCAGGGTCCGGATGACTTTGCACAACGACAGAAATGGCCATTCGCCTTTTGCTCACAACATTCGAGATAGGTCGGATTTTAACACTGGTCTGGCGTTTGAAAACCTGAAACCTTCATTCATGCTTTTCTGGATATCTAAACCATCAACAGCCATGAGCGAAGAAAAACAGTTTGTGTCACTCTCAACGATAAAAAATGGCAAAGAACTCTATTTTTCATAGTAAAAAGCAGCAGACGTTTGGTCTACTGCTTCTCAATGGTAGAAAAATTTTAAATGCAGAAGCGAGAATTTAATCTGGCTGCGCAACAATTCTCAGGTAAGGTTTTAGCGTTTTCCAACCTTCCGGAAATTTCTTTTTAGCTTCTTCTTCTGTGACCACAGGAGGAATAATGACATCTTCACCCGGCTGCCAGTTCACCGGGGTCGCAACCGTGTGCCTGCTGGTCAACTGAATCGAATCCAGTGAACGAAGTATCTCGTCAAAATTCCTTCCCGTGGTCATCGGGTAAGTCATCATCAGTTTGATCTTCTTGTCAGGCCCGATAATGAATACCGTTCTAACCGTTGCATTGGTTGCAGCGGTTCGCCCTTCAGAAGTCTCCCCTGCATCTGCAGGCAGCATGCTATAGAGCTTGGCAACATTAAGATCTGTATCACCAATCATAGGGTACTGAGGCAGGTAACCCTGGGTTTCTTCAATATCTTTGGCCCAGCGCTCATGATCATTTACCGGATCCACACTCAGACCAATAATTTTACAATTGCGTCGTTCAAATTCTGGTTGGAGACGAGCCATATACCCCAGTTCTGTAGTACAGACTGGCGTAAAGTCTTTAGGATGGGAGAATAAAATAGCCCATGAATCGCCTATCCAGTCATGAAACCGAATGGAGCCTCGGGTGGTGTCAGCGGTAAAATCAGGGGCACTGTCATTAATTCTCAAAGTCATGTCAATTCCTCAGGGGTCAGCCATGGACCAGGAGTCTGCCGGACTTAAGGCCATTTCAGCCAGAAATCCAAAAAGAGTAACAGGCTCCCGGGAATAATTTCTTCATCACCTTCTGATAATGAAAAAACGCTCTCATTAATAAAAACCTAAAGCAGGTATAGGTATAGCTTTACCTGACCTGCCCCGAATTACAATCTATGAGAAGTAAAGCCTGTTTAAGCAAATGATCAACTAGAATTTACAAACGGTAGATAAAGCCATTTATTAATAACAAAGAATATGAGTATTCATTTATTATTAAAAACCACCTCTTCAAACAGAAAAGGTGGCTATGCCCTTGATTTTTGAGTGAATGGTGTTAGAAGACCATTACAGCAATCAATACCGCGCCGAGAATAAACCGATAAATAACAAAAGGCATCAATCCGATTTTATTGATAAAAGATAGAAAGAAGTGGATGCAAACCCAGGCACTCACCGCAGCGACTAACGCTCCTGAAAATAGGACGTTCCAGTCTACCGGCTCCGTAGTTTTCAGAAGATCCAGTGTCAGTAACAGACCCGCCCCCAGAATCACCGGTATGGAGAGAAGAAAGGAAAAGCGAGCGGCCGCATCACGGGTTAAACCGAGCATAAGGCCAGCCGTTATGGTAATACCGGAACGGGATGTCCCTGGAATCAGGGCAATAGCCTGGGCAAAACCAATGATCATGGCCTGACGGAAATTCAAAGTCTCAATGGGTTGTATTTTTTTCCCTTTATAATCAGCCCACCCCAGAAGGGCACCAAAAATCAAGGTCGTTCCGGCAATAACAGCAATGCTTCGCATGGCCTCATCCAGTCCTACCGATTTCAGTGCAAAGCCGACCAGAACGGCTGGCAGGGTTGCAAAGATTAAATACCAGCCCAGCCGACTGTTCACCGTTGAGCCTTTACCGGTCAGAGACCCAAGCCACTCCAAAGCAATTCGGATCAGATCCTGACGAAAATACCCTACAACCGCTATCAGGGTGCCTATATGAACTGCGACATCAAATGCCAGCCCCTGATCCGTCCAGCCCAGCAATTGGGCGGGCAAAATCAAATGACCTGAACTGGAAATCGGCAGAAACTCTGTAACACCCTGAAGCAGGGCAAGAATAATGATCTGAAGGCTATCCACGATAGCATCCCCCCTTTACTGGATAATGTCAGCTCATAAAAGTTAGTAGTTAAGAGAACGAGGTTTATCGTTCGCTTTTCTTGAGCGCAACCTTATCCCTTAAATAGACAGGTCTGGCTCTTTCTGCTGGTACAGTGAGTCCTTCGTTAAAATCGGCCGCTGCCAGAATTGCTATATCGGCAGCCCTGGGATAAGCCTCTGGAAAACATACGTCTACATTTGCAGCTAACTGATCCTTAAACTGCCACCCCGTCCCCATCCCCAGCCAAGAGCCTTCTCCATCAGGTACAATAACCTTTTCAGGTGCGATGACCTTTTCTTCCATCACAGGCTGCATCAGCCCCTCTTTTTCCTTGAACGCTCCCCAGTAAACTTCCCCCATACGGGCATCAATCGCTGCCAGCACAGCATTGGACTGATGCACCCTTAAACCTTCCTGAGCCAGGGCCCTGAGGGTTGATACTTCAACAACAGGTTTATCTATGGCAAAAGCCAGCCCCTGCACCATGGCCGTAGCTACTCTAAGGCCAGTGAAAGCTCCCGGCCCACGGCCAAATGCCAAAGCATCGAGATCAGACAAGCTGACTCCCTGCTTTTTCAACAGATTATCAATCATTCCCAATAGCTCACGACTGTGCTTTCTGGGTAATAACTCAAAATGCTCAACAATCTCACCGTTCAGGTTTAATGCAACTGAACAGGCTTCTGTAGCGGTATCAAGAGCCAGAATTTTCATCAATGTATCTCTGTAGATGGGAGCATCTCATGCATTCAACGGCGCATTATATCGTTGTCAGCTCATGAGAAAGTATCCTGAGAACGTAAAAAAGGACGCACAAGCGTCCTTTTTCTCAAACTCGCACCTTGCGATGCGACCTCTATGCCGTATCAGGCAGCCACAGGCTTCAGAGCACTGATCACTGTTGCCTTGATATCATCAACACTGCCAACACCTTCTACACGGGTATAGCGAGTCTGACCTTCAATCTTTTTGTAGAAGCTGACCAGCGGGGCTGTCTGATCATGGTAAACACCCAGACGCTTGCGAACGGTTTCTTCGATATCGTCATCCCGTTGCACCAGGTCTTCACCCGTGACGTCATCTTTACCCTCAACCTTGGGAGGGTTGTAAACAACATGATAAGTGCGACCACTGTCAGGATGAACACGTCTGCCCGCCATGCGCTGAACAATTTCTTCGTCTTCCACTGCGATCTCAATCACATGATCAATATCGACACCGGCATCACGAAGTGCTTCAGCCTGAGGGATGGTTCTTGGAAAACCATCAAAAAGGAAACCCTTGGCACAATCATCCTTGGCAATACGTTCTTGAACCAGTTCAATGATGATTTCATCTGAGACCAGGGACCCGGAATCCATAACCGCTTTCACTTTCAGGCCCAGCTCAGTACCTTCCTTGATTGCTGCGCGCAGCATGTCGCCGGTAGAGATCTGGGGAATACCAAACTCTTCCATGATGAACTGGGCTTGCGTACCTTTTCCGGCACCCGGGGCACCCAACAGAATCACTCTCATGAACAGGCTCCTGTCTGACAAGGCCAAATGTTAGAGCCTTGTTATGACGATTTTAAAAGGCACAAAGGATATACAGAGAGTCACTGCGTTACAAGTTGATACAGGAAAATTCTAATCGAGCACCACCTGCCATCCATACGAAAGAGGCAAGCCCTTCAACATAAAATTTCCGGGTCATCTGGCCGATACAGTGTTCAGAAAACTAATTCTGAAGAGACGCAGACATGAGAAGGTCATATAAGGTAAAGATACTGACCCTACTGGCTATGCTCATTCCAGTAACCGTTCAGGCGCTCCCCAACGCTAAAATCATGGGACATCGCTGGCTCCTGTCTGCCATAAAAAGCAACCGTCCTCCTTCGGGTTACCTTGATCTGAATAACTGCAAGCTCAGCAAAAACATCAGCGATCTGCCTGCAGACAACCGCACTTACCGAATTTCATTTAACGAGAACTTCTCCTACGACCCCGGGGACGGAAGTATCACGACTATTATGAATATTCTCTACCAGCAGACCCGAAACCTGGGAGGTACCCCGGTTTTGATGAGCAGGCCCGCTACCATTATTCTCACCAGTAAACCCCAAAAAGAATCTATCACTTATCAGGTCGTGATGACTCACAACGAAAAAACCATGATGCAGCTCTACAACTGCCCCTGGGACAAAGCGGTATTCCTGTGGAAGCCCAAAGGCTCATTGTTCAACTGAGCATCAGTTTAACAACCTCTGCATCAGGCTCTCTGCTTTCCCCCGCCAAGTGGAGTTTCTCCAGATAGGTTTCCCAGTATTTTTCCTGATTTCTGCAAAGGTCGTAGAGGTAGCCCCAATCATAGATACCGCTGTCATGGCCATCATTAAAGTGAATTTTAATCGCATAATGGCCCACCATTTCTATACTGGTGACCTGGACTTGCTTTTTACCCGTTTGCAGCACAGGTTTGCCATGCCCGCGAACTTCGGCAGAAGGGCTATGGACACGAAGCATTTCACTACTGAGCTGATAGGCTTCTTCTGCACCGTACTTAAGCTCCAGCAACTGGGACTGCTTATGAAGGTTCAATGCTTCAGGAATTTTACGCTGCATGTGGAGAATCTCTATCAAATCATCAAAACTCAGGCTTAACGAAGCCTGTAAGAACCCAGATCATACCAAGCATTAAATCAGCTCAAAAAAATTTGTAACTATTCAGCACCCCTGATGATTTTGCAGGGATAAAAGGTTTTGGTTATAAGCCATGCCACACTTGAGTTTCTTCAGAGGTACAAATATGCTGTACTTTCGTTTATCTCGTGGGTAGTTGCGGCAATATGGTGTGGAAACTCAGCTTTTTAAGTGCATTTTTCGTCAAAAACTCCTTTTTCAGAAAGCTAAACGATCAGACAGCTTTT
>NZ_JBPCXO010000549.1:0-14602 GCF_051008435.1 Endozoicomonas sp.
CCGGATTTGGCCATTTTCTATGATTCTTTTCGTTGAATAGCTCGCTATTCGCCTCAAATAATCATAAAAACTGTCTCAAACCGGACTTTTTCTCGCTACGGTCGGCTAAGTCCGACAGACTCCTAGATCCATGATGATTGCCTGTACCTGATAGAATTGTCGATCATGCGGGGGGATCTGCTCTATAGAGTCAATCAGGCGGAAGGTGTTTTTTTGTGTGTGACTGACCACTAATGCATAGGTATGGATAATATATTTGTGTCCATTAACTTTAAGACTCATGATTTCTCCTTTTCAAGGCCTAAAAAGTCATCTTTTTGTCCCGTACGTCTGGAAGAAATCATCTTTAGAGCATAATTATGGTTGCTCTTGTCTTGTACCTTGTAGACTATGCCATGGCTTCCATGCTGCAATCTTTGCACAGGGTGTGTAGTGGAAAGCCCCATCAGTTTCAAAGCCGTATGGAAAGGATTGCTTTTCCCAGAGATGACTTTATTCCAGCGAAAATCCTTTGGACGTTTTTTGGTAGGGGTTGTTAGTCCGGAAGCTTCTGCCGACGCTCCTGTCTGGGGCCGTTTTTTCAGATTACATGGAGAAGCACTGCATAGGGTATCTGGCTGCATGGGATGCGCTCTATAGCTGTCTGGTGACTCATGACTATGAACTGGATGAAAGTGGGTATTGTATTGAATGGATTCATAACCCCGACAAGTTGCTGGTGGATTTAACAGAAATGACACTGGCACTGCCACTGGCAAAAATGAAATAGCCGCTAATCAAAAAAAACTGCTCGTTTGAGAAAGACTGCAGCTGTGTAAGATCCGACTTTCAATACCCATCTAAACTTGTGGAAACTGAATATTGAAGGCTATGGAGTGGCTGCATCATGATATGTCATAGAGTTGACGGATTGTCGACCAAACTTTTTAATTTGGCAGCGCGTGAGACGGATCTTGTCGGTGCTGAAAATGACAACCCGAAAGCGGATCTGTTAGCGGGCCCTCCTTCCAACTGGGGAGACTGGAAAAGCTATTGGGTCAAACCTGTGTCGGTTGAAAAGCAACTCAATCTGGTCAAGCAGCTTCAGGAAATGGAGACCAGAGCGAATCAGTTTCTTCATAACCGTGGGATCACAGGTAAGAATGTTCAGGTTCTGACAGATGATACCGAGCTGACTAAAGAGTTGCTTGATGCCAAGTTGCTAGAGCTGAAAAACAGTCACAAATATACCTACGATATTCTTGTCGACACTTTGGGCACAGGGTATTTTGACTGCAGTGCCTTGGATGAACCAAAGATGATTGATGAGATGGTTCAGCGCTGGAAAACAGCCCGAGCCGGCTTGATGGAGGACCGGGTTAAAGAACTGACTTCAGCAGCGCTCTTCTCTTTTATTGAAGGTCACTTTGGAATTCCTGCCGTTGAAGAAGTCTGTAGACGAATTGCTAAGTATGAGGGTGTCCAGTTTAAAGTACCCGAAAGAAAAACTGTTCCTGTTGATAAGAAGCCAGGTGTATCTCCAGCACCTGTTAGAAAGCAGGAAGAACCTGAATTAGCCGTTACTCCTCCACCGGCTGCCAAAGCTCAGACAAAAGAACCCACACGCCCACGAAAAGAAGTGGTTAAAGAAAAACCTGTTGAGCCTCCTGTCGTTCCAGTTTCCACGCCCTTAGTGCCGGAAGAGATAAAAACACCGGCTGTTGTTAAACAAAAAGTACAGGATGAGCCTGCGGTTGCGAAGAAGGCCAGTGTAAAAACAGTCTTGCCACCAGAGATTGAGCAAGAGCTACCACCTCCGATCGCACTTCCACCCAAACCGGTCGGGCAGGAAAAAAAGCCGGCTGCTGTAGCGAAAGTGATTGAGGAACCACAAAAAGTTGAAAAAACAGTCACTCCACCACCTGTGACTCACCCTGTCGAGGTTAAGCCTCAGGCAGTGCCTCAAGCCGTGGTCAAAGAACCTTCTCCGCCTCTGCCAGAAAAGAAATCCAGACAAGTGCAACTGAAGGTACCTGATATTATCGTGATCAAGGATCCAGCTGTTTATGGAAGAAGGCTGGAAACACTCAAAGTTCATCTAAGAAAAGATCAAGTCACATTACGAATGCTTGAGGGACGATTTAATTCCTTGATGAGTGTTCTGGATTATGCACACAAAAACAGAACATTGTCTCCTGAGGAAGTCAATCAGCTATTTGCTAACTTTCGTGCATTTGTCAGTGCTGCTAAAACTCTGGAATTAACAAAAGAGTATGTTGAAGGTGCTCTGAGTAACTGTGCTGATATTGAGAAGGCTTTCCCTGGAGTAAGGACCATTGAGTTTCAGCAAGTGCTGAGGCAGAAATTGATAGAGCGTCTCAGGGATTACCCGAGGGTGAAAGAAGCTGAGCCAGCTCTAATGCAGCAACAGTTCAACTTATTGCTGCATGTTGTCAGAGAGGGCACAAGAAGTCAGACCATGGGCCCTCAGGAGGCGAACAGTCTGGTTCGAGAGTTTTTGGCCTGGTTCAACGCGGTGACTCTAAAAGGTGACTCAACAGAGTTCCTTGAGAATGTTCTGAAAGATCTCGGTGAGGCTTCAAGGGATGTCCCGGGTTTGGACACACAGAGATTCCAGCAGGTTATTAGAGAGAAGAGACTCAGAGAGCTTCGCAATTATCCAGCAGTGACTGAGAAAGATCTCCCGGTCATCGAAAAACGCTTTAAGCTGCTGATGAGCGTTGTTCGAGATGGGCTGAGAAACCAGACCATGAGAGCTGGTGAAGCGAACGGTCTGATGCAAACCTGCATGGGTTGGCTGGGTACCGTTGATATGACAGGCAAGTCCTCTGGATTCATTGAAAATGCTTTGCAGGAGCTGGATAAAGCATCAAGAGAGTTTCGCGATCTAGATATCCAGCCATTCCAGCAAGTACTCAGAGACTCGAGACTCAGGGCGCTTCATAACTATCCCCGGGTTCAGAAAGTTCGTTTCAGTGAGCTTGAAGGGCAGTTCAGGCTTCTGATGAGTGTTATTCAGGAAGGCTATCAGAATCAGACTCTGCAGACTCCTCAGGTTCAACAGTATGTGAATGAATTTCATGGTTGGTTGAATCATGTTGAAGTGCAGGGTATGTCCGCAGAGTTCGCTGAGAATGTTAAGTTGAGCTGTGAGTTTATTGATGGTGCCTTCAAAGGGGCGGGGTCTGACAGGATACGACAATTGATTGATATCAGGCGTGAGGAAATTGTCAGGGCCTGGGAAAACGACAAAGGACAGGTTATTACTCACGGTAAAGTGCTGGGTGCCGGTAACTTTGGTGAAGCCCGCCTGATAGAGAGTGGCAGGGAGACCCGGGCAATGAAAGTGGCGCTGGATGGTCCCGGTAAAAACTTCCAGGGTGAAATGATTAATCTGGAGAAGGAACGACAGATTATTGCCAGAATGGATCACCCTCACATCGTCAAGGAAGTAGGTAAAAAGCCCGTTGAAAGTAAAGTCAAGCTTGTCAAAGAACATGAGCAGGATGACTTTATCATGATGGATGAGGTCTCAGAAACCGTAGCAGGGCTTCAGCTGGAGCTGGCTGATGGCAGTCTGGATTTAAAAAGCAAAATCTGGCGTCAAATGCCTCTGGGGCAAAGGTTTCTGGCTTGTCATCAGCTGATGAGGGGAATGCGCCATATGCACAGGAAAGGCTATGCGCACCTGGATTTAAAGCCTGATAATCTCCTCTATTCCCACAAAGAAGGCGTTAAGGTTTCTGACTTTGGTCTTTCTGAAGAGTTAAGAACAGTCAATGGCCGCAATAACCGGATTCCGAATATTGGTGTGTTGTCATACAGCACCCGGGCTGCACCAGAGAGGCAAAAGGAAGACTACAGTGACGGAACCAAGTGTGACAGCTGGAGTCTGGGGATTGCGATTGCAGAATTGCTGACGGGTGAGAACCCTATGCATCAGCCCAACATAGTCCAGGAGTTTCTGGTCCTCAGTAACGGCTTCAGAGCCAAAGGACATGCTGGAACACTGCTCAGGCAGACCCTGGAAAATGATATCTGGACCTTCCTGAATGATCGTCAGCACTTGCTGGGGCCAGCAACCAACATGCTATGGGACATGCTGCAGCCTGATCCCTATAAAAGATTGTCTGTAGAGGATGCGTTTGCCAAGCATGGAGCTTCTCTTGAACAGACGAGTTGGAATCCTCCTGTAAATGACACCAGGGTCCTCCCCTGATTATTTTCATTTAAACTCGCGACGAAGTGCCCTGAAAACGATGCATTATTTCGTTTTCAGGGCACTCAATCTTCTCCGCAATCCCTTCTGAAACGGTTATGTCCATATTTTGTGTGTCTTGTACTTGTCTGAGTGACTGAGTGAGTGTTTGTGAAAGCTTTTTTCTTCGGTTTTTATGGTATAGGCTCAGTGATTCTCGAAGTCGTGCATCATCATTTTGAGGGATGTAAAACGGTACTTTAGTTCAAAAGTGCTCTGATATTTCCTGAAATAGACTAGGGGGCGTTGACAATTAGACATGTGCTCAGCGGGAAGAAGAGTCTGGCAGGCAAGGCACGAACTGCGCAGTGTGGTGTGCCACATAAGCAGTGAGTAACGCGGCTTGCCAGACTCTTCTTCCCGCCCAAAGGGTTCAACCTACGGCCGTTCATGCTGCGTTATAAGACTTGAACAGGGATAACCATGCCCTGCGCCTTATGCCTCGCCTGAACAGCCGTAGGTTGAACTGAGCTCATGGCTAATTGTCAACGCCCCCCAGGAGCCTGACCGGGAATAGACAGGTCAGGCTCCTGGGGTGAGCGTGCTTTTAGCCATGAACAAAGTGCCATGAGTGGAAGATAAATTTTTCGTCATCTCGGGTGATGAAAAAGTTTTCACGGTAAAAAACTCGGGAAGTTAAAGCTATGACGGACAGCAAGGCGAATCTGCGTCGCAACGTGAACCTGCTAGGTACTCTGTTGGGTCAAACTATAAAAGAGCATCATGGTGAAGCTTTTTTCAATCGGATTGAGAGCATTCGTCAGCTTTCCAAGGCTGCAAGAGCGGGCAGTGAGGTTGACCGGGAAGTTCTGCTGGATCAGCTCAAGAACCTTTCTGATGATGATCTGGTGCCAGTCACGAGGGCATTCAGTCACTTTCTCAATCTGGCAAATCTGGCTGAGCAGTATGACAGCATTGCGGTCAGTCATGGCGAAACATTCTGCGTTCCTGATCATTTTGATGAGCTGATGGCCAGGCTCAGGCATAAGGGCTTCAGTAGAGAACAGATTGCTGAAAGTGTGGCCAATCTGGACATGGAGCTGGTACTGACGGCTCACCCCACGGAAGTATCCCGAAGAACCCTGATCCAGAAACATGAATCGATTTTTGAATGCCTGAGCAAGTTGGAAAGCAGTCGTTTGAGCTTCAGAGAGCGTGCCCGTATTGAAGACCGGCTTCGTCAGTTAATCGCTCAGGCCTGGCACACTTATGAGTTCAGGATGAAACGTCCCACTCCTGTTGATGAGGCGAAGGGCGGGTTTGCCACGATAGAGCACTCTTTATGGAACGCAGTACCTGATTTTGTTCGTGCAATGGATGAAAGGTTGAAAGAACACACTGAAATTGGCCTGCCACTGGATGCGGTGCCGGTTCGTTTTTCTTCCTGGATGGGGGGAGATCGGGATGGAAACCCATTCGTCACCGCAGAGGTGACCAGAGAAGTTCTTTTGCTGAGCCGCTGGATGGCAGCTGATTTATACCTCAGGGATCTAAAGCCTCTGATCGGCGAGCTCTCCATGACGGAGTGCAGTGAAGAAATGAAGCAAAAGATGGGGGGCTGTCGAGAACCTTACAGAGTTGTACTCAAGGAATTAAGAGAGCGACTCAGAGAGACACGAAGCTGGTGCGAATATTCACTGGTGGACAAACCCCGATCTTCTGAAGTGCTCCTGGATCATAAAGATCTGGTTGAGCCTTTGGAGCTCTGCTATCGCTCTTTGCATGAGGTAGGGTTAGGCGTCATTGCTGATGGCCCTCTGCTGGACATGATCCGTCGTGCTCACAGCTTTAGTCTCACTCTGATTCGTCTGGATATTCGTCAGGAAGCAGGCCGACATACTCAAGCCATCAGTGAGTTAACCCGCGCTTTGGGGATTGGTGATTACCAGAGTTGGGATGAACAGGAAAGACAGACGTTTCTGTTGAAAGAACTCCAGAATCCAAGACCCATGATTCCGGCAAACTGGCAGCCTTCAGACGACGTCGCTGAAGTCATTGCAACCTGTCGGGCCATTGCTAAGGAAGGTCAGCAGGCATTGGGGGCTTACGTCATTTCCATGGCATATACGCCGTCCGATGTGTTGTCTGTGGCATTATTGCTGAAAGAGTGTGGTGTCGATTTCGCTATGCCCATCGCTCCCCTGTTTGAAACGCTGGATGCTCTGGACGGCGCCAGTGACTGCATTCGTTCTTTGCTGGCATTGCCATGGTACCGTGGTTATTGTCATGGCGGGCAGATGGTCATGATTGGTTATTCAGATTCTGCCAAGGATGCTGGTTG
The DNA here is from genome assembly GCF_051008435.1 of Endozoicomonas sp. Classification (GTDB taxonomy): domain Bacteria; phylum Pseudomonadota; class Gammaproteobacteria; order Pseudomonadales; family Endozoicomonadaceae; genus Endozoicomonas_A. The sequence goes on from NZ_JBPCXO010000549.1 coordinate 6,540, forward strand.
GATGGCAGCCGCCTGGGCGCAGTATCAGGCCATGGAAGAAGTCACAGAGGTTTGCCGTGAAAATAATGTAGACCTGACTCTGTTCCACGGACGTGGCGGCACTATCGGACGTGGTGGCGGCCCTGCTCATGCGGCCATTCTTTCTCAGCCTCCAGGTTCAATGAACGGTAATCTGCGCGTCACTGAGCAGGGAGAAATGATCCGGTTCAAGTTTGGCTTCCCGGACGTAGCGATTAACAGTCTGATGCTTTATGCCAGTGCCACTCTGGAAGCTACTCTGCTGCCTCCGCCTGTGCCAGAGCAAAGCTGGCGGGATATGATGGATCAGCTGGCCAGCGATTCCCTGCAAACTTATCGGGGTATGGTTCGTGATGAACCCGATTTTGTTCCTTACTTTCGCGCTGTAACACCAGAGCAGGAACTCGCCAAGCTGCCGCTGGGCTCCAGACCAGCAAAGCGTAAGCCCAATGGAGGAGTGGAGAGCCTTCGGGCAATTCCATGGATATTTGCCTGGACCCAGATTCGTCTGATGTTGCCTACCTGGCTTGGGTGTGGGGTGGCACTGAATAATGCTCTGGAAAAAGGTCAGCGAGACACTCTGGAAGCAATGATCAGTCAATGGCCCTTCTTCAAAGCGCGACTGGAAATGCTGGAAATGGTCTTTATGAAGACCGACTCCAAACTGGCTGAATACTATGAGGACCGGCTGGTCCCCACAGGCCTTCAGCACCTGGGAGAAAGCTTGCGAGAGCAGCTGGACACCGCTATTCAGGCGTTGCTGGAGCTCAAGGGAGGGGAAGAGTTGATGTCTAATCATCCTCAGAACAAGCAGGCTATTGCTTTGCGCAATCCCTATACCGATCCTTTGAATGTGCTTCAGGCAGAGTTACTCTACCGAGTGCGACATACGGAAGAGGGAGAGGTCTGCGAAAACCTGGAGCAGGCTTTGATGATCACAGTTGCAGGCATTGCTGCGGGTATGCGTAATACGGGTTAGATGGATCATTGTTTCAGGCAATGAATTTTCATTTTTTACCCGGATCAAAGCCATTTTGTGAATTTTTCGGGATCATGCCGATAGTCTGAAGAGGATAGTTCTTTGGGCTATAGGCATGACTTATTCTGACATACCCCCACCAGGCAGACCTTCTCCCCATGTAACCGGTGATACTGGTCATACTCACGGTGAGCAGAAGGTAAAGCCAACTGAGCGCCAGATTCCGGAGGACCAGCAAACGGTTGAAGGGAATCCTCTTGATCAGCGAAAAGTCTCTCCAAGTTCTGCAACTCCGGCCTTGAATGGTAAAGCGGCCAGACAGTCCCAGTTGTTACAGTCTTATCAAAATCAATGCAGTCATGCTGAAAACCTCCTTGGCCAAAGTTTCCTGTCCCGAAATCTGGAAAACCTCAGTCATTATCTTGATGGATCTCTGGAAGAGGTTGAAGACCTGCCATTTGAGGTGGTCTTTGTGACTGATGAAGGGGTGACATCCATCATTCCCCCTGATGAAGCGTTATTGGGTGATGACGAACTTTTTCAATCCCTGAATGAGCAACTGGTCGAGGAAGTGAGCGTTCTTAGAGGGCACTTTGATCAGCAGAAAATAAAGGCTCAGTTAGCTTCCGATCTCACTCTGAGTATTCTGGACGTTGTCCATCATGAACATTTACTGGCAAACGAAGGGATCGAACAGCCTGATGCTGAGCTGAAAGAGTCTGCTGTCTATCTTGATCTCCATCGGGTTGGAGAGTTGCCCAGTGTTCCTGGCTATACGCCTGTGCCGATAACAGGCACCCAGCATTTCAGAGATATTGCAGAAGCGCTGCAACCTGGGATTGCTTTAATACCTACTGAGCTCAGTCCTGTCGTTCCAAAATCACTGGAAATCCCTCCTCCAGGGGTTTCAAACACTGAAACCACTCCCTCCGAGAAGTGGATTAACTTTGTTGTAGATGCTGACTGTCCTATCCAGAGCCAGAGTCGAGCGTGGACAATTAATCAGATCAGGGCATTGGATGCTAAAGCCATGGAGGGGCAGCATGATTATATTCAGCTGCTTTTCCCTAATGTTGACCCCAGTCCTGTTAAACCCAAGGCTCCACTTTTAACTCCTCAGATGATTTGGGAGGTTCAACAAAATCCGGTGATGCAGCAGCAGCTGCAATCTTCTCTTGATCAAATGCTCGATTTCTGGGGATTGACGAGACAAGGGGATTCAATTCAGGTTGACCCAGGCAAGGGCGCGGCACACAGAAAGTGGATTTTGAACAATGATGATCATAACCACAGACGCTTAACGAGAGTCATCAAATGTTTGATGGCTTGTGGTTATGAAAGCTGTGCTGCCAATCTGGAAAGAACGCTGCAAGAGCAAAGAAGGCTGGCCAAAGTACCTCTGAATCCACATTGGGCTGATGCTGTTAAAGTAGCTAAAGGAAAGCCCTTGGTGAGGTTCTCAAGTAGTCAACTTGAAGCCAGGGGAGCGATTCGTTCTTATAAGGACTACATACAAACCCATGCTCTGGGAGCCTGTCGGAATGAACCCAGGGTTATGTTTTATAACAGAGGCCAGTCCTACTACGAATTTACCAATTTCTATGAGCCACCCGGTGGCATCACCATTGAAGGGTACAACTGGCCGACCACAGAGCATTATTTTCAGGCCAAAAAATTTAATAAGAGTCGGTGGCCCCAGATACAACAATTAAAAACGGCGGGTGATGTGTTTCGCTATATTCATCCGGATCGCCAGAATCCTCGTTTTACCATTCCATTGGATGTTGCTCATGATCAGTGGCTTCAGTCCAGGGACAGCGTCATGCTGCATGCGCTGAGGGAAAAAGCACGACAGGATGACTTTTTTCGTCAGAAGCTTTTGGGAACGGGAAATCAACCACTTTATGAAGATTCTGACAAAGACAGCTACTGGGGCATTGCCAGAGGGGGCGAAAACCGCCTCGGAGCCATGTTAATGCAAATCAGGGATGAGTTGAGGGCAGGGACTATTCTGCCCATTAATTAGGGATACCAAGGCAGGGATGGATTTATGATATCGACCAGAGTTGACGACCTTACTGCTCAATTAAAGGCGTTGGGCTGCTGGGGGGCTGAAAAAGTTGGGGCGGATGTTGAAGATGGGCCGCTGAAGGTCACTGCAGGCAACGAACAGAACTATTTAGCCTGGGGGAGAAGCGTTGTCAGGGTTGAAGAGCAGGAAAAGCTCTACGATGAGCTGGAAACGCTGATCAATCAGATGAACATGGGGGCTCAACGTCGTGGTCTGGCTACCAGAAGAATTGAAATCAATTGTTTTAATCCAGCGGAGCTGACCAGAGATGTAGCTGAGCAAGTTCTGACTGAAATCAGGGATACACCCCGCTATACCTACGACAGGATTTATCATGCCATGCATCAGGCCTATATGGATCACTCTCATACCGGTCATTCAGAAAAGATGGGTGAAGAAATATGGACTGCTTTGGAAGACGTTCTGAAAGCACTGCCAGAGCGTTATGTCCAGGCAGTCATACCTAAAGTGATCAATAGCTTTTTAGAAGATCACCGAGACAATGAAGTCTCCGGCATAATAATGAGCCGTATTCGAAAGCGTTATCCCGATGTTCTGTTCGGTGGAGAAAGTGTTCGCAGGCAGGTTACACCTCCGGTGAGATCTACAGGCTCTTCTTCAGCACAGGTAGCTGGAAGTGCTCAGGATGACTTTGGACCTTTTGTTAGCAGTTCAAGCCACTTAAGCTCTGACAGACAGCGTGAAGAGCTTTTCAGTCGTTCGCCCTCAAGGAAAACAGAAAGAACAGAATCATCCAGACCTTCGTCAGGGGCAACGGCTATTGGAACGGGCTCAACAGGTTGGCTAAAACCATCACAAATAGCCCGTGTTAAGAATGCTACGCAACGCACCAAAAATGAAGAACTGGAAATGACCGATCACTGGCTGGCTTTTTCAAGAAAAGGTAAGCATAAAATTGCCGGGCAGAAGCATACATTAGAAGGTATTCGAAAGTTCACCCACAGGGAGTGCGAGTCTGCCCATGATTACATTCAATTGTTATTCCCCAACAGTCAATCCAGTCAATACAACAGGACCGCTCCTCTGTTGACTGATCAGATGGTGATGGAAATTCAAAGTGACCGAAAACTACAGATGGAGTTACAAAAATCGCTGGATCAGATTCTTGGTTTCTGGGGAATGTATCGAAAGGGTGACCAAGTCTATGTTGATGACTCAAAATCAGACAGGCATAAATGGAACAAATCTGTTTATGATCATAATGAGTCGAGAGTTTCGCGGGTTTTATATCATTTGATAGGAACAGGCTTTGTTGAGTGTGCCACCAGTATGGAGAAAGCTATGAATCGTCATCGAGGCATGAGAAGAAATACTCATTGGGAGGATGCTGTGAGGTCTCAACCACCTGAAAGACGACTGTCGTTCAATGAAGTTTGAGGCAAAACATTAAGGTTTTATTACCATGGTGCATGATATAGGATCACTAAGAACATAAGAATAAGGTGATCGAGGCAAGCATGGCTGTCGCTGCAATTATCACAGGAACGGGGCTATATACCCCAGCCAGTGCTATCAGTAATGATGAACTGGTCACGAGCTATAACACCTGGGCTCAAAAAGAAAATGACAAACACCAGCAGGCAATCACTGCCGGTGAAAAAGAACCACTGCCACTGAGTAGCAGTGCCTTCATAGAAAAAGCATCTGGCATTAAAAGTCGATATGTCATGAATCGTGAAGGCGTACTTGACCCTGATCGTATGGCACCCTGCCTGCCTGAGCGGGATAATGAAGAAATATCCGTTCAATGTGAAATGGCGTTGCATGCTGCCCGCGATGCGCTTTCCCAGGCCAGAGTGCGACCTGAAGAAGTAGACCTGGTGATTGTGGCCTGCTCCAACTTGCAAAGAGCGTACCCAGCCATTGCTGTTGAAGTGCAATATTACCTGGGAGCCTCTGGCTACGCCTACGACATGAATGTTGCCTGTTCTTCAGCGACTTTTGGTATCAAAGCTGCAACCGATGCCATTCTTTCCGGTAATGCTCAAAGGGTTCTGGTGATCAGTCCTGAGATTACCTCTGGGCATCTGAATTTCCGTGACCGTGACAGTCACTTTATTTTTGGCGATGCCTGTACGGCAGTTGTTGTTGAGTCTGACAGTGTTGCCAGAAGTGAAAAGGGCTTTGAGATACTGGGCACCAAGGCCTGGACCCAGTTTTCCAGCAATATTCGCAATAATTTCGGATTTTTGAATCGTGCTGATGAATCTGGAATAGGGCAACCAGACAAGTTGTTTGTGCAGAATGGCCGTAAGGTTTTCAAGGAAGTCTGCCCGAAAGTAGCAGAGATTATTTCGAGTCATCTGGATGAGTTGAGGCTGACTTCAGAAGAGTTGTCCCGAATGTGGCTGCATCAGGCAAACTTGAACATGAACCTGCTTATTTCAAGGAAAGTGCTGGGTCGTGAAGCCACCGCTGAAGAAGCACCTGTCATTCTGGATGAATACGCTAATACCAGCTCTGCTGGGTCAATCATTGCTTTCCATAAACATTCTGCTGACCTGGAGGCTGGCAGTCGCGGTGTTATCTGCTCTTTCGGAGCGGGTTACTCGATTGGCAGTGTTGTAGTCAGAAAGCGCTGAAAGCAACTTGAGCCTCCTGAGTTAACGTTCTAAACCGCGCCAACTTAGAAAAAGACGGAGTTTTGAAAGTTTTGAGTCTGGCGCGGTTTAACTCAGAAACAGCAAGCTGTTTCTGTCCGCATCCCTGCGGTTGTTTCGTGCAAGCACGAAACGAGAAAAAGTCTGGATTTCAAACTGGATGGGGTTTAGGAGCCTGTCGGACTTAAGGCAATTTCGGCCTGAATTTCAGAAGGAACGGCCTAGTTATTCGATGAATTCGATTGAATAGGTCAACTATTCGCACGAATCCATCGAATAATTTGACTCGCTCTACTGACTCTTCAATAGAGAGCATGCTCGAAAGCTTAAGTCCGACAGGCTCCTGGTCCGGAAAATTCATAAAGGCGCTCTAATCAGGGTAAAGGTAGCGGAAACACTGGGGTGTTCGTTTTCTGATGTGTACGAAAATAAACGAACATCGCTCGTCGGCTTCTCGCTAGCTCTTTTCCCGCCATGACAGCATTTTGTCGTCGCTGTCTAGAACTCATTATGAGCATGCAATAAGCATGAATATGACGACAAAATGTGTCAGCCGAAAAAATAGCAGAGCGAGAAGCTCGACACTTTATGAAATTTCCGGGCTAGCTTGGCTTTTTTGCCGTTTCAGGAAACCCCTTGGCTGAAAACATCATCCGAATATAATTTCTGGGTTAAACCTCACCGACTCATAGCTCTCAGAACTCCGCTTTTCTAAATTGGCGCGGTTTAGCAGGCAATGACTGGGGACGCCAAGATTTTGTGCAATAATCAAGCTAATTTGTCATAACTTGAGTATTCATTTCTATATTTATATTGATGTTCTGTTGCGATTGTTTACACATAAAATAATGATGAACCAAAGTGGTACTCAATACGGTAAGAAAGGTCAAAGTGGTAGCAACCGAAAAGGTCCCTGCTCCGGCACCTGCGGTTAAGCCTATGCTGAAACGGTTTGAGCAAATAACCGGTAGGCTGGAATCGCATGAAGGCGTTGTGTGAAGGGTTGGATCGGATCTGTCTTCCTCTGTCGTGGAAGCGACCGTATTTGGTGAGTAAGGCTCTGTGGTGGCTGGTTCTCCAGGTTCTTCATCACCTGGCAATAATTCTTTTATTGTGCTGATAAGTCTGCAGCCATCATAATGGTCTTCGACAATCTGGATAAAAGGTGTCAAAGAGATAAGAGTGTAGTTTTTTTCCGCAGAAAGTGTTCCATGACCATCAAGGATGTTTGTTGATTGAAAGTTGGTATTTATCGGTACAATAGCGAATTGGTTATCAGACTGGCAGCTTAAAATCAGGGTGGGAATAACGTCAGCAAGTGGTAGATACTTTAAAGGTTTGACCGCTGGATTATCTGGGTCTATCAGCAGAACCGATAAGCCATTAGGTGTTGTTGTAGATTCGATAGGGTCGGACTGCTCAATCCTGACACTTCTGATGAAATGGGTACTGTTGTCGTATACTCCGATGGGTATTTGTCTGAAATAGTTGATGCGAAAATGATCGCAGGCCAGGTCAAAATCCGGCTCCAGGCCGGTGCTTATTAAAAGCTCAGGCTCTACCAGTCCCCTGAAGTCTTCCATATGATTGGGGCAACAATATATTGTGTTAGGGTGGCAGATGCACTGCCGGTCTTCAAACTTTGTATCAACCAGTTGCTCATTACCGCTCAAACCGTTGACATGGTTGACCTGAACGCCATACCAGACACTGGGTTCACACATGCATGACTGAGTGTTAAAAACCAGAGGATCGAATTTCAAAGGAGCGGTAGCGGTGCCCCCGCTTCCATCCAATAGCATGGGGGCGGGAATGATAATGATACTATCCAGGCTTTCATCGTTGCAAAACGCTTCTGTTAATACAGAAATTGCTAATTCCTGCTCTGGTATTTGCCTGTAACGAGGTTTAGTCAAATAAGCACGGTGTGGAGCAAAATATGAAAGAGAGGGTTGATCTGTGGCTGGAATATAGTGTCTATCATCATCCTGTACCCATAATTTTTTCAAGTGTGCTCCGATTGGCTCCTGAGCCAGAGCATAGGAGAAAAACAACCTGTCACCTGAAAAAGAAGACATAAGTACTATAAAAAGCCATAAATGAAAGCGCCGTTTTGTCGCTGCTTTATCTACTGAACAGAATGAGTTGCATTTTGCCAAGTTAAAAAGAGCTGGTTTATGGCAGCGAGCTTCGCATGATTGCACTATCAAAATAAAGCTCTCCTTATCATTAGAAACGAATGGTAAATACCTTAAGTCCCGCTTAACTTTGAGGTAATGAGCGAGCAGGCTGTACTTTTGGTAAGAGAGTACAGTTTTCATACACTTTGCAGTCTAATCTACAGCATCAGCTTGTGTTCATAATTGTTCCGCTT
>NZ_JBPCXO010000550.1:0-11365 GCF_051008435.1 Endozoicomonas sp.
GGCGTAGTGAGGGTGTTGCACACATGTCTGATCCTTCAGAAATTTTGATCCTTATAAATCAATCGTCTCCTGAAGGCTATTTCTGTTGCAACCCCTCACTTTTCATCAGCCAACCTGTAAAAGCCCCTAATTTTAAATTAACTCAAGTTACGCATGGGGCTAAAAATACGGCACTATAGGGCGGCTCTGTTCAAACTAAATGTTGCTTTACCCACTTTCTTGCTATCTAGACAAAATTTACTATTTTATTGATACGTTAAGGTGATTCTGAATATATAATATGTGTACATCAAAGTTATTGAGCAGGTTAGCTACTGTCGTTTTATTTGCGTTTTTCGTACATTCTGCTTTAGCTATTCCAGTCGAGGAGCAGCATGCTTTTGATCCCATCCATAAAAAAATTGAACGCCATATATACTCAAAGTGGCATTTTAAACTTCCTCGGTCAGCAATGGAATTGTCATCTCCTGCCAGAAAGAGAAAACATGCAGGGAGTCGCTCATTTCAGTACAAAGAGCTTGATCCGGTTGTCTCATATGCTCCGATTCAGTATGCCCCAAGGAATTTTATGTTTGCCGACAGTCAGTTGGTTATTCCTTATTGGCTAGCCAAAGGTAAACGACTGATATTTAATGGTTACTCTGGCCAAACAGGAAAAATGACGGGTAGTGCTTCTGTACCGCTAGCCAAAAATCATGGAAGTGCTGACAATACATTCCATACTCTTGGACAACTGCTTTATGCTGATTTTTACAATGAATCAAATCAAAGCTATTTGAATGTATTCAATACTTCTAATCAAATGGCCTGGGCTGGAAGCTATCCTATGCCCAAATCTTATTCTGTAGGGCACGGCTCGTTTATTTCTGTTGGAGAACAGAATGTAGTTAGTTGGGATTCTGATATTCTGCGAGACAGCGGTCAGTTTTGGTTGATGAATAACAGGGATCATCAAGAATGGGCGTTGACTGCACCTAAAGGGGATAATATTGTAATCAAAAGTGCCGTGTATTCTGCTAAGTATGGGTTGGAGGTACTGTTTTTAAGATCGGATGGTACGAATCTTTGTTATTATGATACCTCGCTTGACGATCCTATTCCTGAATGCCACACAGTACCTAATAGGGATAATCTTGAGATCGATAGTAAGTTGATTTTAACCGATTATGGTGTTTTGGCTATTCTAACTGATGGCATTGGTTTGGTCACTGCCCATAAGTACAGTTGGTTGTGGCACCTTAATAGTGAAAATTACCAACAAACTTTTCTTCGAAGAGCATATGGCGAAATCCCCCCAGTAGTCGCAGATAATACTCTTTATTTGACTATTAATGATGTATACGAGGGGAGTAATGATGAGGGTACGATTGTTTACTCCTATATAGCCAGCTTTGACCTTATAAACGGGCATATAAAGGCACTGGAACTGCTGACTGTTGATAGTAATCCTACTTGTACAGTATCGGTAGCCCAGCCAGTAATAGATACAAAGAACGGTTTTCTGCATGTTTTTACCAGCACTCAGGTTTTTTCGGAAACAGTGCCTCAGTTATGTGCTAATGCAGATCCTAGGGGAAGTAGGGTGTTAACCCTAGATGCAACTACGTTGAATATTGTGACTGACTTTAAGCCATCAGCAAATTCAAGGGGGTTTTGGGATCAACCAGTTCAGGCACAAGGCTACTTTGTTGAAGACAATAGCCTTGTAGCAAACTTCCCGGTTTATTGCGTCAACAATAGTCATCCAGAGTATTTTAATTGCACTTGGACAGATATGGTATATCCATTACATATTACTGTTTCTGAATCTGATTGGTATCCTGACTGATGTAATCCTGTAATGGGTGTTCTGTTTCTATCAATAAACTGATGTAGGGTGATGCTGGATTAATATAAGAAGTGAAATTGATTGAAATTTCTGGTGTGAGCTAGCTGCTGGTGCATTTCGTAGTTCTCACACTCAGAAATGGAAATCAGGAATGAGTACACAAGCCAGACAATACAAGCAGCTGACTCAGGGGCAACGCCACCAGATTGAAGTGCTTTTGGAAAAAGGCCATCTACAGAAAGAAATTGCAGAGCTCATTGATATCAGTGAAAGCGCCTTATGCCGCAGTTGAGGCTCTTAAGCTTGAGCATGGCGGTATCTCATTCATCTCCCGGTTACTGGGCTGTGACCCGAAAACCATTAGTCGTGGCATTGCTGAACTGGAATCAGGCGAGCAACCAAACACTGCCCGGCAGCGAAAAAAAGGGGCGGACGGAAAGCTCTGATTGAGAAACCCCCGAAGATCGTTGAAAACTTTCACTTCATACTGAACGATCATACCGCTGGCGATCCAATGCATAAGGATGTGAAATGTACAAACCTTTCTCGTCGAAAAATTTCTCGAAAGCTCAAAGGACTCAGTACGCCAGCGGGAAAAAACATCGTTTCTCACCTCCTTTATGAGAATGGCTACCGCCGTCGTAAACCGCAAAAAAAAGCGAACTATGGGTCAACACGCTGACCGTAATGCCCAGTTTGAGAATATCGCCCGTTTGAAAAAAGAATACCTTGATGCTGGCAAACCAGTACTCAGTATCGACACCAAAAAGAAGGAGTTGTTAGGTAATTTTTATCGTGACGGTGTTGTCGATTCAGTTGATCCCATAGATGTTAACGATCACGACTTTCCCAGTTGCAGTGATGGCAAAGTGATTCCTCACGGCATAAGTACCTAGGCAGTTGCTTTGCAATATTTTGACGAGCGGATTTTTTCAGCCTTCAAGGCGCAACGTCGGGCACATTTATCAGCACCAACGCGAGCTGTTTAAAGAGGTAGTTGGTGCTTTCATTGAGATTTTTGCAAAGGGCAAAGATTACCTGCTACCAAAATTTACAGGTGTCAGTCATCAATGCGTAAGTCCTAGGAGTCTGTCGGACTTAGCCGACCGTAGCGAGGAAAAGTCCGGTTTGAGACAGTTTTTATGATTATTTGAGGCGGATAGCGAGCTATTCAACGAAAAGAATCATAAAAAATGGCCAAATCAGGCTTTTTCGCAGTAGGTCAGTGGTAAGTCCGACAGGCTCCTAGTCACAGTGCTATTCGTTTTGTAACGCCCGAGCAGCGTCATGATGGCCAGGACAAGGGGATACTGGAACACCGAAACAGGTTTACAGGAAGGCGCGTGAGAGGCACCCTTTACGCTGGTCTGGCAAGTTCCGGAACTGGGATCCCGTTGGTTCGGTTGCACTTAACCCGGAACGAGAGGCAGAGGTAGCAGGTTGTTTGGAAAAAGCGGCCTAAAATACGGTTATCGGGACAACTATCTTGAAAAACTCCGGTACTGACCACTTGCTTGATTAAGGGTGTGATCATCATTGCTGATATGGCCTATTACTGGGAGCATCGCTTTATACATGTTTGCGGTCTGGGTTGGGCCACCCATACCGTTCACCACAGCTCACCTTACTTCAATATTTCAGTAGCTTACCGTTTTGGTCCTTTGGACGGACTATTCCCGTTCTTCTTCCATGCACCTCTGGTCATGCTGGGGTTCCTCCATTCATGGTGTTCCTGGCCGAAGCTCTGGTTCAGTTCTATCAGACAGCACTGCATACAGAGCTGGTGAAAAAGCTGCCAAGGCCCGTTGAAGCTGTGATGAATACGCCTTCGCATCACCGTGTGCATCATGCGACTAATTCCAAATATATCGATAAGAACTATGCGGGTATTTTCATCATCTGGGACAAGATGTTTGGTACCTTTGCTAAGGAAGATGAGAAGGTTCGTTTTGGTGTTTATCCACGGATCAATAGCGTAAATCCGATTACAGTGTTCTTCCACGGATTTGTTAAGTTGGGTTCACAACTCTGGAATGCACCGTCCTGGTCTTATCGCTTCAAGCTGCTGGTTAAACCACCAATCTGGGCCTGGGAGCAGGAACAGAAAGCAAAAGCCAAACTGGCTGCAGCGCAATCTGCCTGACAGTCAAAACTGTGAAGCTCATTTCGTCTCTTCAAGTCTGAAATGAGCTTCACAAAAATTCACTTCTTTCCAGCGCCTCAACCATTTTGAGGCCACTCCCCGATCTTAGTCATCCAATTACTTCCTCAATAGAAATCACGTCAGCGCCAGGCTTAAACCTGCTCTTGCATACTATTTTCTACTGCCAATAAGCCATACATGTTGATCCACTCAAGCATGGTTTTATTATGAAATTGTTGATTAATGTGTTCGCATTAGAATAGTATCTGTCAATAATGTGGTCACATTAATAAAAATGTGCTCTGTTTTGTGACTGCATCACTGCCTCGAATAATAAGAATCTCCCAGCCGTTGCTTCAGTCTTGAATCAGCAGGTTAGGTACAAGAAAAAGTGGAATTTATGCAGTATATCGTTGAAAACGAAAACCCGAAGATACCCTCAATAATACCGGCGAAGGCTTCGTTATTTGCTTTGGTAGCAGCATTGACAGTAGCCGTTTCAGGCGCAGTTTCGGAGGGTCAGCTCAAGTCAGGTTCTCTTCCAGGCGTGCCCGGTTATCAGGAGGATAATCCGTTTCTGGAGGATTCCCCTTATCCGACTATACATGGTGATAGTCGTGTATCTGATTACGTGGAAGATCAGGCTCCTGTCAACATCGAGACAGTCTGGACAGTATTACCCAACGAGGTTTTTGTTCAGCCCTGTTCTTCAGGAGCCAATGGTCAGCTTTATTGCACCATGTCCAGGGGAGGGGAGTCAGGTATTTGCAATCTGGTAGCACTGGATCTGATCACCGGGAAAGAGCTCTGGCGTGATGTCGACCCTGTTACCAAAGAGTGCATTCTTGATGGAGGGTCGACTCTTAACAATCCTTACATCGACAAAGAAGGGTATCTGTATACCGCAGATACCCAGAAAATTGTTTCCTTTGATACTGAGGGGAATGTTCGTTGGACGAATGATCATCCATCACGCATTTTCTCTGAAAAAGGCTATCCAAATGTACCTTTTGGACTGAATACCCTGCCAGGAGGTGAGCTGGTATCGGCCACAGTGGGGGATGGTGTTGTTCTGGTGGTAGACAGACTCAGCGGTAAAACACTGGCTGCCCTGGACCTTCCCAGTGAAAAAACGGACACCAGTGGCCCTGTTCCAGAGAAATATCTGAAAACCAAGGCCGATAAGCTGGCCAAGGAACTCTGGTGGAAAGTAGGGTTGGGCGACAGTGGGTATGAAATTGACAACAATACTGCCGTAGACCCTAAAACCGGTACTATTCTGATTTCCGGTGGTGCGCCGGAAGGTGGTTCAGAACATCAGGGGGCTCTGTGGGGGTTGCAATACGAAAACGGCAATCTGCGGGTACTCTTTCACGTTCCCATGGCAGGTAAAGGTGGCATTGCTACCAGCCCTGCCATTACCAAAGACGGAAACTATGTATTAATTGGCAATGACGCCGAGCAGCTGGTGGCTGTTGATCTGCCCGCTTGTCTTGCTCTTTCAGCCAAAACCATTGATGCCGGTCGTGCCGGGGCTGCCTGTGAGATATATGGTGCTTCTGAGCCCGTAGGGTTTGTCATTGCCTCTTCACCTACTGTTGCTCCTGATAACCGGGCTTATATCTCCCTGGGTTTGAAAGGTCTGGGTTCCTTCCAGATTTCCGGTGGAAAGGGCAAGCCCGTAAAGGTTGAGAAAGTCTGGGAGTCAAAACTGGCTAAAGGACGAGTACCTGTATCTGTGATCACAGGCTTTGATAATGTCATTTATTTCAGCGACCGCAATTACATGGATTCTACCCATGCAGTGGTTGCTGTTGATCCAAAAGATGGCTCAATTCTGTCAACGACTCCTGCCGGCGATGCCATGAACATCACTATGGCCATCGATCCCAACAGCAAGAAACGTATTCTGATAGCCAATATCGGCAACCTCTCCGATGAGGTGGGAGCACATCAATATGGAACTCCGCTATTAGACAGTCCAGCCGGAGTCACCACCTTTAAGGCTACTGAATAAGTTTGTGAAGGGCTGGCTTTTCTTTTGGGTGGCCAGCCTTCAACCAGCTTCTATCCAAGCAGCCTGCCTGTGTGGGCTGCTCAAATGAAAGTTTTTTCATTCGTCCAATTGCCAGGTGCAAAAGCAAAGGCCTCAAAATGAAAATAATAAAAACAGTGGATTCAATGACGGTCAGCTTTCCGGCTGAGCGTGATCAAACATCCGGATATAAATGTCTTGGTAAATCCAGCCTTCTGGCCACTGTCATCTCTGTATTGTTCCTGTCAGGCGGGAGTTCATCATTGATGGCAAGTGGTTTAACTCAAACGCAGAGCATTGCTGATAGCAAGCCTAATGTGTTGCTGATAACGGTTGATGGGTTGGGTAATGGTGATATCAGTGCCAGAGGAGCCCCCTTCAAAACACCTAATATCGATAAATTGTCGTCCAATGGTGTGGTCCTGAACCGCTTTTATGGTGCCTCTCAGTCCAGTGGTACTCTGGCTGCCATGATGACGGCTCGAGATCCCCATGAGCTGGGTATCAGTTATGCCGAGTTTTATCCCTGGTCACCGGGTGCACTGGCTCCCAGTGAGTTCTTGCTGTCAGAATCCCTCAAAGCTGCAGGCTATCAGACAGCACTGGTAGGCAAATGGCAGCTGGGCTCTCAAACTCAACGACATCATCCAAACAGTAGAGGGTTTGACTACTTCTTTGGTCATCTGAATGGTCAGGTTGATTACTTCAATCATTCTTCAGCAAGAGGCATCGATCTTCAGGAAAACGGTCAATCATTGGGTCACTCGTACGACAATGTTTTCGGTCCGCGCCTGATCAGTGCTGCCTCAGTGAACTGGCTGAATCAGTTATCAAGAGAGGACTCTGCTCCCTTCTTTTTACAAGTCTCTTTCAAGGCACCCAGAGCGCCTCTTCAGGCGCCAGAAGATCTGGTGAAGAAAATTCAGGCAGAGAATCCCGAGCTTTCTCGCGAAAGGCTGATTTATGGGGCCATGGTCAATGCTGTCGATCAGGGGGTTGGCCAAATAATCTCCACTCTGAAAAGTCAGGGCAGACTGGACAACACGCTGGTGGTTTTTCTAAGTACTTCTGGGGCTGATCTGGAGAATGGAGCCAGCAGTGGTGATTTGAGAGGTGGAAAGCTTTCTGGCTATGAAGGGGGCATTCGTAATCTGGCAATTCTCTCCGGTCCCGGCCTTCCCAAAGGCGTCAGCAGCGATCAGGTGATTTCTGCAGTGGATCTCTATCCGACTATTAATGAGGCTACAGGCACCAGAAACGGTGCTCCCCAGGCTAAGGCTCGCTTACAGGATGGGGCCAGCGTCTGGAAAAGTCTGAAGGAAGGACGTGTTGTGCCTCATTCTGAAATTTACCTTGCCGCTGAAGGAGAAAAGGGGGTGGGGAATGATTTTAATTTCTCCATTATCAAGGGAGATTACAAAGTTGTACGACACGTAACCCGCAGTTATCAGGGGATCGAGATCAAAAATGAACTGTTTTATCTGGCCTCTGATCCAGGTGAGACACGAGATCTTGCCACGGAACAACCCAAGGTTCTGGAGTCACTGTTGTCAGGTTTTGTGGGGTGGCGCAAGAAGCATATGTGGACGGGCAATCATTACGAACCTGTTCCCCTGCCAGGTTGGGTGGCACCTACGGATTGGGCATTGAGAATGCAGCAGCGTGAGAAGACAGCCTCCGGTGAAGTTGGAGATAACGTATTTGGCTTCATTGGCGGTAATTCTCTGACGAGTCTGGACCGGATTATTTATAAGAAAACAGAAATGGGCACCATTATTTACGAGTGATGGTGTTACGAAGCTGAATAAAAATAATTAGAGAAGTTATCCGTTATGAAAGCATTCAGAAATCTTTGCCGAAGTCTGATATTTGGTGCCACTGCCAGCGCTCTGGCTCAGTCTGCAGTGGCCAAGCAGCCCAATGTCATGTTGATACTTGCCGATGATATGGGGTGGAAAGATGCGTCATTTCATGGAGCCGAATTTGATACGCCTTCGCTGGATAAAATTGCAGCCGAAGGGGTCGAACTGAGGCGTTTGTATGTTAATCCAAAATGTTCTCCCACCCGTGGGGCTTTATTGACTGGTCGTGACCCCATTCGTTTTGGTATGGGCTATGCAACCGTGTACCCCTGGGTTGAAGGAGGGATTCCCAAAGCGGAAAAGCTGATTGGAGAGTATTTTCAGGAAGCAGGCTATCAAACGGCCGCTTTTGGTAAGTGGAACGTGGGGCATACCTTCAATTATCAACATCCGAATCAGAGAGGCTTTGACTATTTCTTTGGTCATCTGAATACCAATGGCGACTACTTCGATCATACCGTTAACGAAGTAGGAGGGTTTGATCTGCAGAGAAATGGAACATCGGTGGATCGAAAGAAGTACGTCGACCGTTCAGATATTGAAAAGTATGGCCCTTTTGTTCTGGCCAATGATGCCAATCAATGGCTGGATGACTGGGCTAAAAAGCAGAAAGACGGCACTCCTGACAACGATGGGCCATTCATGATGTATGTTCCTTTCAAGGCGCCGCATTCGCCACTTCAGGCTCCTAAGAGTTTGATCGACGAAGCCGAAGCCAGTCAGCCTGGAGAAATTCGCAACCCCAAACGAAAAATATTCGCCGGTATGATGCTGGGGATGGATAAAGCCATTGGCCGGATGATGGACAAGCTCGATGAACTGGGGGTGGCGGAAAACACCATAGTGATGTTCCTGAGTGATAACGGAGGGACCGGGACTTATCAAGGGGGTGGCTTGAATACGCCACTGAGAGGTTTTAAACAGCAGATCTATGAAGGAGGAATCAGGGTTGTTGGTATGATTCGCTATCCAGGAGCGGACTCGAAAAATCCTGTTATTAAACCGGGTAGCGTATCCGAGCAATTTATTACCGGCTGGGATGTACTGCCAACATTGGCACATGCGTCCGGTGTAGATTATTCCACTGCTCCTCAAGGAAGACCTCTTGATGGCACCAGCTATTGGCAGCAGCTGACCAGTAACAGGGTTGAACCCTATCGAGGTGATATCTACTTTGCTACTCAGGCGACAGCGGTCAATGAATTTGCGTTTGCTGCCATTCGTGGAAACATGAAGCTGGTCCAGCTGGTGGATATGCAAATGGAGTCGGTCAAGGTAAAGAATGAGTTGTACGATATAAAAGCGGATCCTAATGAGACCAAAGATCTGTCTGCCGATCCTGCTCACGCCAATCTACTGGCTGATCTGATAAACAGTGTCGAATTCTGGCGAAATGATCGTGAACCTTTTGTACAGAGCCGGATCAAAGTGGTTCCCCATCCTGGCTGGGTAGCTCCTGCCGACTGGGCTGAGTTCATCAAAGAGAACAGTGCTCCAGGTGTGCTGCAGAAATACGATCAGGAAAATCTCTGGGGTGAAGTGAACGTGATTGATTCCAGTGCTGAGTTGAAAGCGAAGGACGAGGCGTTTCAAAAGGCCCATCAGGGACGCCTGATTGTTCAGTAACTTCCTGGTAAAAAGTCTCGTTAGTCTGTTGGCATCGTCCGACTAACGAGACTGCTATCATCGATTGATGATCAAAGTATCAATTGAGAGGTTGTTGAATGACATGAACAATCGAGTTGATCAGCAACTTTTTAAAAGACTCCCGTTGGCTGCTGTCGAACGAAGGCGCCTGTTTTATCTTCAGACTGTAATCCGCAAGATAGTGAAGTAAAGTGCTTCTCATCATCAATTTTCTGAGTTCCTGCTCTTCGTCAGGCAAGTGATCCAGATGGGCAGAAATCAATGTCGATAACTTGTTCAAGATCTCTGATTGCCGGGCATTCTTCTCCAGAGTAGGGTTCACCTGATGGTAGCGGATGCGGGAGATAAACAGCAGATAATCCATTCCTCCGTCTGGATTGTCCATCTCTTCAATCATGGGCAAAGCCAGAGCTTCAATAATGTCGGGTAAACTAGGCTTGTCACTTAACTGCTCAAACAGTTCCTCTCGACGTCTTTCAATATCTGGTTTGTGTTTGTCGTATATAGCCTGTACCAGACCTTCCTTGTTACCAAAGTGATACTGAAGGGCGGAAGCATTTTTCTGATTGGATTCACGAACAATTTGATTGAGAGAAACGGAATCAATGCCTCGTTCAGCCATCAATCTTTCTGCGGTATCGAGAATGATTTCCCGGGTACCCTTACTGCTTTGGGGTGTCTTTAAAGACTCTACGGCTGACATGAGTGTCCTTAACACTGAGGTTAACTGAAACTGGATCATATCATTGGCTGCATTCGCTAGACCAATACCAATTTAGCAAGCAACAGCGACCTGTTAGCAGTTTAAGGAATCTTCACAATCCTCTCTGAGTCAGAACTTTCGAAGTTGCAGGTATTTGGACACACTGCTGGAAAGGCTTAAAGCCTCTCCATTAGTGATCTCAGGTAAGCTGAAATAACGGGGTCTTCAATCAGAAGAAATAGAGTGCCTAGCTCATAGCTGGTCAATCCAGGGTTAGCTGTGTTGATGTAATGGAGCATTATTTTACCGGCGATAATTTCTCGCTTTGCCCTGTCAGGTATTGCCTGAATTTCAGAGAGCAGCTTTGTTCCCGCATAATTTGTCAGCAGTTCCTGGGTATCTGAATCCAGTTGCCATAAAGGATGGTCCGGTTGATGGGTTAACCAGATAATATCCATAAGCCTTGGTATAACGTCGTACCTGTCTATGATTCTGTGGCTGACATCTCGTAACATCCGTGGATTGAAATTGAGTTCCATCAGTGCCTTGGCCTTATCTGTGGGGGCATACCGATTTTCAAAAAATGCTTCCAGAGGTGTACCCTGCCATAGGGCTTTCAAGTCGACATTCACGTCACTCTGAAAGTATCGCCATTCATACAGAGGAACCTATGCATACTGATCACTTTTGCGAGACTGAGGTTGCCTGCCACCAGAATAAGGGGGTGTGAGAAATAGATCAGGGCGTTATAGTCATCCTGACTGGCTATTGGGCCAGGGTTAACTATGTTGATCTGCTTGTAACTCATGGCTTCTGGAATCACGTAGCTAATCTTGACTGTATCTGACTGATAAGTGACATATCCATAGCCCAGATCCGCAAGCATTCCACGATATGCACTGCTTTGGAGTTGTTCCAGTTTAATGTTCAGAACGATTGTAGGGTCAGCGTCATTAATTTGATTGATAATCGCCAGATACTCTTTTAAGAATGCCTGACTGTGATAGTAAGCTATGTAATAAGGGGTTTGAAACAGTATTGAGTAATCTATGATTATCTATCATAATCTCATACTATGGATAAGAGATTAGTCAAGATTGGTGAAGCAGCTCGCTTGCTGGGTACTGACCACTCAACATTGAGGAAG
>NZ_JBPCXO010000551.1:0-4576 GCF_051008435.1 Endozoicomonas sp.
GATTAAATAGGTCAACTATTCTCACGAATCCATCGAAGCTGTCTAGAACGCTCAAGACTGTCGACTCGTTCTACTGACTCTTCAATAGAGAGTATGCTCGAAAGCATAAGTCCGACAGGCTCCTGGACATTATGATGGAGCTATCATTGCCTGTATCAAAGCGGCCCAATACTGTCCTTTCTATGGCTGATGACTGTATAGCTTCTGGCAACAGGGTTTCTTCTACCCCCCTCCCTTTTCAGGGCTGGATCGCTTCAATGCAGCGAAAGTCTGCAAGAAACGTTTCTCAGCCAGAACTGAATTTTAGGATTCAGAACAATGAACTCGTCTTCTTCAGGATCAAGCGAATCTGATCATGCTCACCGTGCACCCAGACAGGGTAGTGATCAGCCCTTCCCATTCCAGCACTCTCAATTTCAAACCCAAGTCTTTTACAGGCTAGAACCAGTTGATCCAGATTGAGAAAGTTCATCAGTGCGGGCGCTGCATTGTCTTTAAACATTTCCATGTAAGACCAGATTGGGTGTGTTTCCGGAAGTGGCTTACTCATCCCATCAAGCAGCTCATAAATATCAACCAGTGGACCAAGATGTAGAGGGAATTGCTCACGCATCCTTGCTCTATCAGCAGCAAAACCCAATGGCTGAATAAATTCATACTCCTCAGACTCACAAGTCAGGAACAATTGTCCACCTTGCACCAGTATCCGATGCAACTCCCAAAGACTGGCAATAATTTCGTGATGATCAAGAAAGTGAAAAACCTCCGCACACAAAATGCCTGAGAAACTCTCATCAGCAAACAGCACTTGATCTGGTAGCTTCATGAATCGAAAATCAATACCCTGATTCTTCTGTATCCCTGAAATAGCTTTGAGCGTTTCTTCACAAATCTCAGTAGCGACTACCTTAATCCCTTGTTCAGCAGCCTTTCGACTGTTTCTACAATTTCCACACCCCAGATCCAGCAGAGGATGGGTACTATTCCAACTCTCCAACCACTGATCCAACAGAATGTTATCGACATCAAAGGCATAGCCAGCATGATGCAAGGTCGGATCAAAAGGCAATCGAGATAAAAGATTATTCATATTCACACCATGCCTAAAACGTATTTGAGAATGCTCGTAGCTTAGTCGATATAGCAAATTATTGACTTTGAATACTTCAACTCTGCATCAATTGACAACCCCATTACCCACCGGTAGATTTGCCGTCAATGGACAACCTTCCAATCGACATTCGGTAAACTACCCGCACACTTTGCTGTATCACATGGAATGAATGTCACCCCATCATAGAAACCAATGATATAGAGACTCTGCATGAGCAAGAAAGACTCGCCTCTTCAGCCGAACGCAACACCACCCCTGACTCATGCAGACCTTGAATGGAACGAAAACGGGCAGCCCGCCTCCACCGGGTTTGATGATTTTTACTTTTCTACTGTGTCGGGTGTTGAAGAATCCCAGCATGTTTTTATCAACGGTAACGATTTACCCGATCGTTTCAAGACACTAAGACACAACGAGTGTTTCACTCTTGGTGAAACCGGCTTTGGAACAGGTCTCAACTTCCTGTGTGCCTGGGCCTGCTTTGAGCAAGAGGCTCCGGAGTCAGCAAGACTTCATTTCATCTCAACCGAAAAGCACCCTTTGAAGAGTAAAGATCTTCAGCAGGTCTTCTCCATGTGGCCTGAACTGGCGAACTACTCAAGGCAACTGGTGGAATGCTATATACCTGTCATTGAAGGCCAACAGCATTTCAGCTTTGCTCATGGAAGAATAAAACTGACGCTGTGCCTGGGTGATGTATTGAATTCCCTGCCTCAGCTTGAAGGTCGGGTGGACGCCTGGTTTCTAGACGGCTTCAGCCCGGCCAAAAACCCTGATATGTGGCAATCAGAACTCTTTAATGCCATGGCGGCCAAGAGTCATCCGGGAACCACCTACGCTACCTTCACAGCCGCCAGAACCGTCAGGGACGGGCTCAGTCAGGCAGGATTCAGCGTAGAAAAAAACGTTGGATTCGGTCAAAAGCGAGAAATGATAAAAGGCAAACTGATCCAGAAAGCGCAAGCATCCACAGCCCAACCGTTATGGTTTCAAAATACCAACAGGCCTCATGACAATGAGACCACTCAGAGCGCTATTGTCGTTGGCGGAGGACTGGCAGGCTGCAGTACGGCCCGGGCACTGGCCGAAAGAGGCTGGCAGGTCACCTTGCTGGAACAGCATAGCGCCCTCGCTATGGAAGCATCCGGAAATCCCCAGGGCATTCTGTATACCAAGCTGTCGGCCAATCAGACGCCCCTCAGTCGATTTATCAGCCAGGGTTACCTCTATTCAATCCATCTATTAAACACTTACGCCCATGTCCACCCTGACCTCTGGCAGCAGTCAGGTGTTATACAACTGGCTATTAATGACAAGGTTCGAAAACGTCATCAGGAGCTGGCTCAGCATTTCCCTGAGGACTTTTTGAGCTTTCTGTCCCGTCATGAGCTGTCACAACGGGCAGGCTTGCGACTCGATCATGACGGCCTGTACTTCCCGGAAGCAGGCTGGGTTGACCCTCCTCATTTTTGCCAGACACTGGTACAGCATGACAATATCAATTTAGTTTCTAACACGAGACTGCAATCCCTGGAAGCAGGGCCAGATAAATGGACTTTGCACCTTCAGAGTGAAGATAAGCCCCGCACAATGCAGTCCCAGAACGTGATCATTGCCTGTGCCAAAGCTTCCACCCGAATACAACCACTGGCCTACATACCGCTGAAAAATATCAGAGGCCAAATTACCGAGATCCGTAGCACGGATGAAAGCTCGTCACTGAAAACAACGGTCTGTGGAGAAGGGTATGCCGCTCCGGCCATCAATGGCCGGCATACCATTGGAGCCACTTTCGACTTTAAAAGTGACTCGGTTGAAGTTTTGAACCAGGATCATGAGAAAAACCTGTCAATGCAAGAGGACTTCGCCCCAGAACTGTATAACGCTCTGGGAGGGGCTGAAGCTCATGTTTTAGGAGGCAGAGCCAGCTTCCGCTGCACCACCCCCGATTACATGCCTGCCGTAGGGGCCATTGTTGATCAGGAACAGTTTCAGGAAGACTTTTCCATGCTCAGGAAGAACATGAAACACCCATTTACTCAGCCGCCAAGATACCTCAACGGCCTCTATATCAACGCCGGTCATGGCTCCAGAGGACTGGTAACAGCACCTCTTTCCGGAGAATTACTGGCCGCACAGATGAGTGGCGAGTGCTCACCGGTCACCACTGATCTACTGAATCATTTGAACCCTACCCGGTTTCTGGTGAGAGCACTGAGTCGAAACCGGATATAACTACCCAGCCGTTCTCGCTTTCCACAGAAATAAGTAATGACCGATCATAAATAGCGGTATTACGAAGAAATTGAAGGGCATTTACTCAGGGAGAAGAAACAAAAGCAAGTCTATCTTTAGCCACATCGGTGTTAACAACACTTTAAGGATACTCGTTCAGCAAACTGCGTCCGGACAGTTCTCCCCTCTTCGAGACTGTCCGGTTTTTTTTGCCTGCAAAAAAACCACCTGACTGGTTAAACAAGGCTTAACTCTGCAATGAAGGAGGCAGGCAGATACCTGTACCTCCCAGCCCACAGTAACCTTCCGGATTTTTTGCCAGATATTGCTGATGATAAGCCTCTGCGTAATAAAACACCGGTGCATCCACCACTTCTGTTGTAATACGGCCCTTACTGCCCTCACTCAATGCAATCTGATATTGAGCCATGGATTCCCGAGCCTTTTCACGCTGTTCATCCGAGGTGGTATAAATAGCAGAGCGGTACTGCGTTCCCCGATCATTACCCTGCTGCATTCCCTGGGTAGGATCATGAGATTCCCAAAACAACTTCAGCAACGAATCCAGGCTGATGATGTTCGGATCAAAAGCCACCATGACCACTTCAGTATGGCCGGTGCCACCACTGCAGACTTCTTCGTAGGTCGGGTTTGGAGTATATCCACCGGCATACCCTACAGCGGTCGTCCAGACCCCTTCCTGTTTCCAGAACAACCTTTCAGCTCCCCAGAAACAACCCAGACCAAGATAGATGACCTCCAGCTCACCGGGAAACGGTGGCTTCATGACATGAGCATTCACAAAGTGTTCAGCAGGTACTGACACGGCTTGATCACGCCCTTTCAGAGCGCTTTCTTCACTGGGCAATTGATGTTTTTCAAACAAAGCTCTCATCCTTCAATTCCTGAGAATCATTATTGTTTTATGGCGCTTGAACCTGGAAATTCAACCTGCATTTTCGATGAATGGTGGTTTATTACAAAATGAATACACACCATTCTGCCATTCCTGTTGGTTTTATACGATGGCATGACACTTTGAGTTTCACAGGCCAACATCAAACCCTTTCGAATCATTTCAGTTGAAAACCTTTCTGTCACTAGGAGTCTGTCGGACTTAGCCGACCGTAGCGAGGAAAAGTCCGGTTTGAGACAGTTTTTATGATTATTTGAGGCGAATAGCGAGCTATTCAACGAAAAGAATCATAAAAAATGGCCAAATCAGGC
>NZ_JBPCXO010000552.1:0-9997 GCF_051008435.1 Endozoicomonas sp.
AAGAAGCTTTGCAGTCTGTTCACTCTGCTGTTCGTTGCGGGTTGAGAAAACCATGGGATAAAGGATAGTCGCTGCAAGGGAAAGGTATTATTCTCTTTCTCTGTCCAGCAGTTTTTTAGGAATTACCCATAGGCGCTATTATCATAATCATTATTATTGCCCCTTTATGTTTAAATTATTATTTTTCACGCACCTCAATGTGCTAAAAAATATTATGTTTCATACCTATTCTTAACAAAATCTGTAACCTTAAAATCAAGAAAGAGTACTAAATAAATCATCGATGTAAATATCGAAAACAGCATCAAGATAACTTCAATTAAGTTTTGAGATCCTAGTTTTGCGATAATTGCTGTCATTATTAACCCAGCAATAAAAACCATCTTGATCAATTCAAACCCCTTGACTCACTCAATATATAGAGTTCTCGCAACACCACCAACATTTTCGACAAAGACGACTTTATTACCATCGCCAATAGTTAACCTGTATTCTTTTTGAAGACTACTTCTTCATCATTTACAATAGTCTCAACTACAAAATCGCCGCCATTCTCCCAAGTATTTGGAATATTCACGTTATCATAATAGCTACCTACAACAACTCGAACATCTCCATTATCAAAGGATCCAGAGTTATTAATATCATAGGTTACATTAACTGATGATTTATCAATAGAACTCTTTACTTCTCCAGTAAAACTGACCTCAACATCAAACTATGATGTCAAATTAGTTGGATAGCCAACAAATGTCTCTTCCGTTGGAGTAGATACCTGAGGAGAGTCATTCGATGAACTTCCTCCTCCTCCACAACCGACTAGAAGAACACTAAGAGATAAACAGAGAGGTACAACTTTAATTTTCACAATACATCCTTTTAGGCAACTACCAGGCAGTAGTTAAAAATCACTTTTCTGAGTAAGCCTTATCATCCACATAAGCAGGTTCAGACTTTAAGTTTTTATTTAGATAAACATAATCTTTGTTTTTTCAACATCACTTCGCTAGGCCATACTAACTCTCATTCAATTAATTTTTCAGAACTTAAAATTAAGCATAGAGATAAAGCAGTACTCATGGAGAACTCATAGTTTTAGATGATACATATGTGCTTTTAATAATGGCACACTACCGCCCGAGATTTGACTGTTTTTCATACAGATCGAGCTCCATCCCTTTGCCTCAAAACAGCTTCTTGCTGATTTATTTTTTTGGTCATTCTGCCAACTTTTACAAGCATTTGGTAGTGGTAAATACCTACCCCCCATTAATTTTTTGCGACCTCAAAAAAATGAACAAAATTTAATCTTCCGCACACGATCTGTTTATCCATAACCCACTACATTGAAACCATGACTGACACCATCCAATATCGAGGTCAATGATGGATAAATGGATCAATCGATTGAAAAGCGGTTTTGAGAAGATTAAAGGTACCTTTTTTGATCAGCGTAATGGTGCTGCCATCAGCCCATTCAAAGCAATTCTGGGCGCCGTTATTCTCACCGGTCTGTTTGTGCTGATGCTGCCGCTGATCATGCTGATCTTTATGGTTCAGATGGGTCTGATTCTGGTGGGCATGGTGGCCGTTCTCTTTATGGGCACCCGTAAACAGGCTGGACAATGGCCAAGAGAGGAAAAGCTGGTCAACCCAGAGCCGGAACCTGCTGAAACCGACAAGGGCGCGGAAGACAACCCCAGAAAACATCAATGACAGAGGTATGCTGCTTATTCAGTGATGGAATCGTCCAGAGCCTGAAGCTTTTAAATTCAGGAGCTGCATTTTCATAGAAAACCCGTTCAGGATAGGGTATTTTCCGTTGACTTATCCACTGACCGGGTGATCTCTGTGACCACTGTTATCCTCATTATTTTTATTGCTGTCATGTTTTTTTGGGGCAAGCGCCGCTTTGATCAGAAAAAGCAACTGGCTTCAGAAGCCTTGACTCAGGGTCAGGCTTTTCTTGAGAAGAACCAGAATGAAGAAGGGGTGATGACCACCGAGTCAGGGTTGCAATACAAGGTTCTGGAAAAAGCGGAAAGTTCTGAGCAACCTTCAGCCACCAGCAAAGTAAAAGTGCATTACCATGGCACGTTGATTAGCGGACAGGTGTTTGACAGTTCTGTGGAACGCGGACAACCGATTTCTTTTGGATTGAACCAGGTGATTCCCGGTTGGACAGAAGGACTGCAACTGATGTCGACAGGCGATAAGTTTCGACTGTTTATACCCGCTAATCTGGCTTATGGCAGCGGTGGTGCGGGTAAAATTCCCGGCAACTCAGCACTGATCTTTGATGTGGAATTGCTGGGTATCGAATAACCCTGCAAGTATTCTGAAAACAGGACTGAGCACTCTCAGTCCTGTTTTTCATTGGGCGACTTACTCTTCAACAACGCCCTGCTTGCGCAGGTAATCGTCGTAAGTTCCGTGGAAGTCGATGACGCCGTCTTCTGTGATTTCAATGATACGGGTCGCCAGGGACGATACAAATTGACGGTCATGGCTGACAAACATCAGTGTGCCCGGGTAGTTTTCCAACGCCAGGTTCAGGGATTCAATGGACTCCATATCCATGTGGTTGGTAGGCTCATCCATCAGCAGTACGTTTGGCTTTTGCTGAATCAACTTACCAAACAGCATACGGCCCTGCTCACCACCGGAAATGACCCGCACCGATTTTTTGATGTCACTCTGGGAGAACAGCATACGACCCAGTACGCCACGAATCGCCTGCTCGTCGTCCCCTTCGTTCATCCACTGACTCATCCAGTCGTACAGGGTTATGTCCATGTCGAAGTCTTCGCTGTGGTTCTGGGCGTAGTAACCAATGTCGACATTATCAGACCACTTGATAGAACCGCCTTTCGGGGTCATTTTTCCAGCCAGAGTGTGCAGCAGTGTTGATTTACCAATACCGTTCTGGCCAATGATGGCGACCCGCTCACCCACTTCCACCATCAGGTTAACGTCGGAGAACAACATTTTTTCGTCATAGCCCTGAGACATTTTTTCCATGATCAGAGCGTTACGGAACAGTTTCTTTTCCTGTTCAAAGCGAATAAACGGGTTCTGACGGCTGGAAGGCTTAATCTCTTCGAGCTGAATTTTGTCGATCAGCTTGGCTCTTGAAGTCGCCTGCTTGGCTTTGGAAGCATTTGCCGAGAAGCGACTGACAAAGCTCTGCAGTTCAGCAATCTGGGCTTTTTTCTTGGCGTTATCGGCCTGCATGCGCTCACGAACCTGAGTAGACGCAGTCATGTACTCATCGTAATTGCCGGGGAACATGCGCAGCTCGCCATAATCCAGATCCGCCATGTGGGTGCAGACACTGTTCAGGAAGTGACGGTCGTGAGAAATAATGATCATGGTGCAGTCACGCTGCTTGAGTATGCCTTCCAGCCAGCGGATAGCATTAATGTCCAGGTTGTTGGTAGGTTCGTCCAGCAACATAACGTCTGGATTCGCAAACAGGACCTGAGCTAGTAAAACACGCAGCTTCCAACCTGGAGCCACAGCACTCATTGGACCATAGTGCTGCTCCAGTGGAATATCCAGACCCAGCAGCAGCTCACCAGCACGGGCTTCAGCAGAGTAACCGTCCATTTCACCAAACAGGACTTCCAGGTCCGCTACGCGCATGCCTTCGTCTTCAGTCATGTCGCTTTTGGCGTAGATGCGGTCACGCTCTTCCTTCACCTTCCAGAGCTCGGCATGCCCCATGATGACGGTATCAATGACCGTATTGTCTTCGTAGGCAAACTGATCCTGATTCAGTTTGGCAATACGCTCATTGGGATCGTAGTTGATATTACCGGCAGAAGGCTCCAGTTCACCGCTGATGATCTTCATCAGGGTCGATTTACCACAGCCATTAGCGCCGATCAGACCGTAACGGTTACCGTCGCCAAATTTAACGGAAATATCTTCAAATAGGGGTTTGTCCCCAAATTGCATGGTGATATTGGCTGTAGTGATCAAATGTTGCCCTGCCATTAAAAAGGAATGGTTAAAAAGCCGCGCAGATTACCGCGCAATAGCTTTTTGTTCAAACTCATCATTTCTTTTAATTCGTCATAAAAATAGTTTTTCTATCATTCCCCTTGGTACACATGGGATACACCAAGATATCAAAGGTTAGAAAACATACAAAACAGATTCATACTGAATCACCTTACTGGTACGATTGCTTGATCTTTAAGGGAGTAAAGACAATATGATTTTCAACATACAGTCTCACAAGCTGCAAGCTGCAAGCTGACGCCGTTATTCGCCCATTGATTTCCTCTTTCAAGCAAATCCCATTGCGGGATTTACAGAATCTTCCTGCTTTTGATGGTGCTGGTGTCTATGCCCTCTACCTGATAGATGCTAAAGACACTCCATATCAAGGGAAAGTACCAGCTGACAAACCTATTTATATTGGTAAAGCTGTACCAGAGGGCTGGAGACAGGGGCGACCAACCGGGGAAGTGACAAAAAAGCTCAGACAAAGGTTGGGCGAACATATGAGAAGTCTGGAAGCTGTCGGACTCGGTTGTGCAAGATTCAAAGCTCGGTTTGCCATCCTTGAAGGCAATGGGTTGGATTTGATTTCAGCTCTAGAATCCACTCTGATCAGGGAAATACAATCTCTGTGGAATTCAAGTATTGATGGTTTCGGCAACCACGATCCAGGTAAAGGTCGCTATAATCAGGCTCCATCGGAATGGGACACTTTGCACCCGGGTCGTAACTGGGCAGACCGACTTCAGGGGCAAGCCTCCAGCAGGCAAGCCTCCAGCAGGCAAGGCATAGTCAACAAAATTTGAGCTAAATCTATTACATGAGATCCATTGAGCTTTTTGCAGGAGGTGGAGGTCTGGCTATAGGCCTTGAGCATGCCGGTTTCTCCCCCTGTGCCATCATTGAGCAGAATAAAGATGCATGCCGTACACTACGGCAAAACTATCTTATCGATAATCAGCACATTCTTTTTGAGGGTGACATCTGCTCCTTCAATTATGACACTGTAGACAACCCAGAACACGACCCTGTCAGGCTTGTTTCTGGTGGGCCGCCCTGTCAGCCTTTCTCTCTGGGTGGCAATCACAAGGCTCATAATGATAACCGGGATATGTTCCCTGAAGCCGTCAGGGCCATTCGCGAGCTCAAACCACAAGCCTTCGTTTTTGAAAATGTAAAAGGACTGCTTCGTAAATCTTTTGCTGAGTATTTTGAATACATACTTTTGCAATTGCAGTACCCCTCGATGGACAAACTGGCTGACGAAGATTGGGAGCAGCATCTTGCAAGGCTGGAGCAGCACCATACAAAGCACCACGAAGAAGAGCTGGAATACAAGGTCGTTTTCCGTTTACTGAATTCGGCTAACTATGGCGTGCCACAAAAGCGTGAAAGGGTCTTTATTGTCGGATTCAGAGCGGATCTGGACGTTGGCTGGTCCTTCCCTGAAACCACGCATTCCGAGGACGCTCTGTTCTGGGATCAGTGGGTCACTGGCGATTACTGGCCTCGTCATAATTTAGACAGACCTTCTTCGAATGAAAAAATCAATCGTAAAATATCAAAGCTCAAAAAAAAGTACGGTTTATTTGCTCCTGACAAAATGCCCTGGGTAACCGTCAGGGATGCGCTAGCAGATATACCGCATCCACAACTTGAAAACAGTACGTTGAAAAATCACGAGTTTAAAGACGGTGCCAGAACTTATCCCGGCCATACCGGAAGCTATATAGACGACCCATCCAAAACACTGAAGGCTGGGGCCCACGGCGTTCCGGGTGGAGAAAATATGATTCGTTACCCTGATGACAGCGTTCGTTATTTTACGGTTCGTGAAAGTGCAAGAATTCAAACCTTTCCTGATGACTATGCCCTGGAAGGAGCCTGGGGCGAAGCCATGCGACAGCTTGGAAATGCGGTTCCCGTGAAACTAGCCCGTATACTGGGCGAAAGTATTCACCAGTCTCTGAGCAAACTTTGATTTGTTGAAAGGTAGCTCAGCAGCAATCAATGGGCTGAGCTACCTGGCTCCCAAACTATTGCTGCAATTGAGATCGATAAGCCCGTAAAGCTTCTTCAATCTGTCGATTAGCCGGGAATTGCTGCAAAGCCTTATCCAGCACTTCTACAGCCAGCTTTTTTTGCCCGACACTGAACAGAGCTACCCCATAAACATACACATAGCGTTCGTTCATGGGCTCCAGCTGTACTGCTTTTCTGAGGAAATCTGTGGCTTCAGCCGTACTCTTCTGTCTCACCTTGTAGAGGCCCATATTGTGGTTAAGAGCCGCCGATGAACCGTCTATCTCCAGACCTTTCTTCAGCCACTCGCCCTCTTTGTGGGCCTGACTCGTACGGCGATAATATTCCGCCAGGTTGATGTAGACCGGGGTAAAGTAAGGCTCAATTTCTGCCGCTTTCAGGAACTCTGCTTCGGCCTTGTAGGCCATTCCCAGATCCAGATAGAACTGCCCCAGATTCAAACGACCACCAGCACGGTCACTGCTCAGGCGCTGGGTCGTAATGTACTCACCGATCAGCCTCTGTTTCTGATTCTGTTGCACAGAAGAAAGCTGCTGATCAGGCACTGCCGCCATCAAACGAGCCACTTCCAGCCTGACAGCCTTGGAAGGATCGTCCATCAAGGACGCCAGTAGCTGAATTTTCAGATTAACGGGAGCAATTTGCAGTGATGCCACAGCGGCCGCTCGCACCAGTGGGTCTCTATCTTTCAGGTTCCTCTGTACTGTGGGCAGTAAATCACCATTCAGATAATTGCCCATCTCGTTCAGGGCCGTTGCTCTGACAATAGGTGCAAAATTCGGGCTTTCGGCAATGGCCTTTAACTGTTCTCCGGCATTAAAAGCTCCGGTTCTTGCCGCATGTAAAGCCGTGGCAAACTCAGGCCGTTGCCGCCAGTCTTCACCATGCCAGCTGTCCATAGTATTTGCCGCCCACTCATTACTCTTATCGGTATGGCACTGAACACAGGCATTAGAGGTGCCCAGTTTGGCACTGAGGTCAGGTCTTGGAATCCGGAAACTGTGATCCTTTCGCGGATCAACCACCATGTAAGTTTTCTCTGGCATATGGCAACTGCTGCACTGGGCACCCGGACTTTTGGGCTCATGAAAGGTGTGTTTGGGTGTATCAAAGGTCTGTGGGCTATGACACTGGGCACAAACCTGATTACCTTCTGCTTTCAACTGGCCAGAGTGTGGGTTATGGCAGTTGGAACAGGTGACACCAGCTTCAAACATCTTGCTTTGTTTAAAGGAGCCATACACAAACACTTCGTCGTTAATCTGGCCATCTGCTTCGTACAAGACACTTGCCAGCAGCGACGGCATGTAATTGTCCGTCATGACTTTATTCACAGCCGGTTTTGAAGCAATCTGTTCACGGCGGGCATGGCACTGGCCACAGGTCTCAATCTGCTGCTGAGCCTTCACTTCCAGTGGTCGGGCAATTTCACTGCCCTCATCCCAGGTCCATTTAATCTGATCGGACAGATCGACTACAAAACCTTTATTGCTGACCGCATCCTTTGGACTGTCTATATAATTGCCGCTACTGAGAGTCTCGTTACTGTTTTCATGATTCAGTTTGAGCGGCATTTTAGGCTCAAGGCTGTTAGCCCACTCCAGATGTTTATTACCGGGACCATGGCAACTCTCACAACCGACGCCGGATTCTACCCAGTCACTGGTGTAGCTGTGATCCTCTGGTTTGTAGTTCCTTTTATAATCGGTGGTATGACACTCAACACACATCTGGTTAGCGTTCTGGGTGATTTTGGTCCAGTGCAACGGGTCTTTGAAGTTGATTTTCTCGTTGGGATAAAGATGGAACCAGCGCTGCCCCCCCTGAGTGACGGGTCTGGAATCCCAAGCCAGACTGAGCGGCTGAATATGCCCCTTGCCAAAATCAACCAGGTACTGCTGCAGTGGGTAATCACCAATAGTGTAAAGCACTTTGTACGACTTGAGTTTGCCATCAGGTCCGTCGGTTTCCACCATCAGGTCATTGCCCTGTTTGAAAAACCGGCTCACCACCCCTTCGTACTTAAAGGTTTTGTTATTGAAGTCACCCAGTGCATTAGCGGGTGTGGCTTCCTGCAGTGCTGAGTGATGCTGACTGGCTTTCCAGTCCTTGAATTGCTCAACATGACACGAGGCACAGGCCTGGCTGCCCACATAGCCTTGCGTTCCTTGATAGTTTTGAGCCACAGCGGCGAAAGGAAAAAAAAAGCTGAGCCACCATAAACGACAGAAAAGGAGTTTGAAGATCGCGCTGACAACTTTCATTATGATCTTTTAATTGTTCTGAATGATTAGAATAATCGTGCCATTCTATCCTTTAAGGGGATGACAACCCAGCCTTTTTAAGACGAGCGACTTCTCCAAACTGTTCTATTCTAGTTACGTCGTCTAAGCAGGTCATCGAACAACATGTCATCTCTAGCAAGGATTGCCTTCCTTAGCCTATTTTTAATAATCACCCACCTCAGAGCCGAGGACCAGAATATCTGGTACTGGCAATCTTTTGGTCCGTATAACTCGCTGAGTCGTTATAGAGATGTAATTGATGATTTCTCCACCCTGATTTGTCGAGCCAGAGTTGAAGACGGCCCATGGCTGGCTGGCATACTGAACAAGGATGGCAGCCAGTGCATAATTCTGGAGGATGGCTCTGAGCATGATCATTTTCAGTTGCCCATAGGGTCAGGATTTTCAAGGAATGAATGGCAGGCCAAAATGCCAGAATTTAAAGTCAATGCTATGAGAGCTTCGTCAGAAGCTAATGACACGCCCCTCTACGAACTCAAACATCAAACTCAACTCTGGTGCCGCTTCAGAGTCGACAAACTCTTTGTCTTAGGTGTTCTTATGAATATGGATGAAGCCCTTCTATGTCAGGCACTGGATCAGCAAAGCTCGAAACACTACGAAATTGCCACATACCAGTACAAAGTAGAGTGGCCAGAATTCATTCCGTACATAGTCATGCTCAGCGCAGTGGGCTTTGTCATGCTCATGGCTAAATACATTCGATGAGCCCTGCTTTATAAAATACAGCACCAGCTATTTGTATAATATTGCATAAACCGCTCACGGCTGTTTTCCTGGGTCAGTCCCGGCGTTCTTCTCAAAAAACTCAAAACCTGCTGGGCTGTCACTGGAATGTGTTCACTAAAATTCAGTTCTGCGGCCAGAGTCTGAGCCAGCACCCATTGATCACCTTCTGACATATCCACCACCAGTACTGATGCAGCTTCAGCTCCTGCTGGATGACTTTCTTCTGTTGCCTGATTCGACCCTGCAATCCCTTGATTTCTCATGCACTGAGTGCAGAGCACTTGATGCCCAGCACACCTCTGAATACAGGCTCTGTGAACCAGGAGAGGATGCCCACACTGTAATGGCAGCAAATCACCCTTTTCATCGCCTTCAAAACAGATCAGACACCCATTTTCAGCCAAATCGATGCATCCAGGACAGCGCCAACCGTCTGTCGTATATTCTCCAGCTGCCCTCAGCTTCTGACACCCCTGACAAGGCTGACTCTGACTATCCGGTTTCCCAGACGCTTCAATCATCTGCCAGCAGTTTTGACACTGTGCCCCATTTACCTTTACAGAAAAAATCCCACAAAGACTGCAGGTGTACCCTGTCTTTTCAATGCAGAAAAAAGCACCGGAAGCTTCTTCTCCAGGGTCAGTATTGAGCAACTTTTGGCAGTGATGACAAAGACCTTCTCCAGGCAATGCACGCATCACCTTGCAATGGCTGCAGATTAAACATGGAGGACCTGAAGGATCATCATCTTCAGGAAGATTCGACCCACTCTGACGATGATACACTCCAGGAGCCTGTCGGACTTATGCTTTCGAGCATACTCTCTATTGAAGAGTCAGTAGAACGAGTCGACAGTCTTGAGCGTTCTAGACAGCTTCGATGGATTCGTGAGAATAGTTGACCTATTTAAT
>NZ_JBPCXO010000553.1:0-2798 GCF_051008435.1 Endozoicomonas sp.
AGGATTCAGACGAACTGGCAGCCGATCTTTTCCATGCCTTATATACCCGACCAGGTTGTCGGGTAACGGTTCACAACGACAGCATTAACTACCAGTGCGGAGTCAGCACAATGCTGACGGTTCAACAGGGCGACGACGGACTTATACAACAAAAGAACGCCTTGAAAACAGCCCATCCTTTTGTGGTGATGAGCCTGCGTCAGGTTTTCCCAGAACACACGCCTCAACGAACGATTCAAAGCCATGATGTCACCCTGGGCGCTCTATTGGATGACTTCGCCTATCTTTACCCTGTGCCTCCCGGCACAACGGACTCAGAAGGTTATACCCGACTGCACCTGGCCAGTCGGGACGGTAATATCAGCCGTGCCAGACAATTACTGGAAGAAGGTGAAAATCCTGGGTTTCGAAGCAGCGCCAATGTATTCAACCAGCCCGGCAGGACTACACTGGATCTGGCTCAGGTAAGAGGTCATTCGGACATAGTCAGGCTTCTTCGGTCGTACAATACCGAAGCTACTGATCACTCCATCGACTTCCAGACAGGAGGCGAGGCTGATGCGCTCCATTTATATCAGTCACACTGGCCAGTCGACCGCCAACCCGCTCCCGAAAACCCTCATCAGACCCATTGGGAAACCGTTCAAGAGCATGGCTCAGTGGCTACCGGTCAGTACTGTCAGTCCGGTTGTGGTCACAACAGCGGCAGCTTTGAATTCCGCAAGGCAGTGGTGGCCATTGGTCGGGGCGAAGACCCGGTTTCCAAGGGTATAGAACGCACTGCTCAGGGGTTGGTCAAAATTTCTTATGATCACTTTCCCGAAGAGACTCGTCAGGTTCTGAACGGTCTGGCAACGACCAACCAAGCCATTGACGCTATGGTGGGCTACTCGGACAAAGTCTCCGGAAGAGTCGTTAGCAAAAAGTGGAACAGTTTGGATCAAGCGACAAAGGATGAGCTGGCGGGTTATGGTAAGATATTTTCGGTTGCTGTGCCTGTAACTAAGGTTCGGGGACTGACTTCAATTAAAGGTAATAATATTGCAAACAATTTAAATGCTCGTTCTGCTTTAAAAGGAAAGCTATCGGGGCTGGAAAAGGCTCAAAAAACAGCAGCCCGAACCAAACAATTATCTGATGGAAGAGTTCGGTATTATTCAAAAGAAGTTCCAGCACGAACCAAAGGGCCAACACGTGGTGCATGTTTTGTCACTGAGTACGACCCAAAAACAAATCAAGTTCGACAGTGGATGGAGAACTATAACGAGGAAGGTAATGTAATACGTGTGCACCCCAAGTCGATTGATGGGCAAATTATAGAGTCTCAGCATTATCCACCGACTGCCAAGGAGTTAGGTCTATGAAAGCCGCAGCCCAGCTGTTAAATCAAGCTATTAGATCAGAACTTAATACTGGTTATGATGCAGTAAGACTAGCTAAAAAAGCTTATAAAATCTATCATGAGTACTGCTCTGAGCTGGATTCAGAATTGGATGGAATATTTCTTCAAATTATAGCTATGGAAGAAGGGGAAGAATTCGAGTTCTCCGAAGTAGAAATAAAAGCTATTGCTGATCAACTGACTCACTAATAATAGCGAAAGTAAGTAGTGCTGGATTCAAGCAATAATTACTGCAAAGCCCACAAGGTAAAATGCGAGACGCTTTTTTAATCAATCATGGCCGAGATTTAGCCACCCCGAAGCATGAAAATGTGGGAGGTCTGAGCCCAATGGCACTGACTTAAGGTAAAACCCCTGAAATACCAAGGCTTGCCCGAGAAGAAAAATGACTATAAAAGTCAATGAACTCTAAACACTCCCCCGAGCAAGCCATGACCAAGTGTAGTCCTGAATTCCAGTCACTCGCTGATGATTGTCTCCGCCAATTTGCCCAGACTGATAATGGCCCACTGTCAGCGATCCTCACCTCGGACGACCTCAACGCTTTTCAGACCAGTTATCTTGGCTTCAGAGCCAGAGACTTTCCTCCCATCAAAACCTTAACCTTGTTCATGAGACAGGTTGCAAGCGACACCAAGTCGTGCCGACATGCCCTCATTGATGAGGCGAGAGACCAAGCCGTTAGAGGTAATAAGCCATCCAATACCGGAACCAGTGCGTATAGCAAAGTACGACAGCGGTTAACGGAAGAATCAATAAAGACACTGCTCCGTACATCAGGCAATAATCTCGACAATGCCTCACCGGAATCCTATCTCTGGCATCAACGCCGAGTACTGATCACCGACGGCTCAACACTTTTAATGCCAGATACCGAGAAGAATCAAAGCGAATACCCGCAGCTCAGCACCCAAAAAAAGGGATTGGTTTCCCTATTCTCAGAATCCTTGTGCTGACGTGTCTTGGCAGTGGTGCACTACTGGACTTTGCGGTGGCTCCCTATGAAGGCAAAGAAACGGGTGAACAAGCCTTGCTCAGAAAGTTGCTTTATCATTTGCGTGCTGGCGACATTCTGTTAGGAGATGCGAACTTTGAAAATTATTTCCTACTGGCTCTGGTGCTTCAGGCCAAGGCAGACGTTGTGTTTGAGAAAAACGGCTCTCGGATTATTGATTTCAGAAAGTGCTACCGAAAGCTTGGCAACAAAGACGGGCTCTTCCCTAATCTTAGTGGGTGATTTAATCTATATTGAACACTTCAAGGCAAGGTTGCCAACATGCGTGATAAAGAACTCTACTCCAAAATACTTGGCATTGAAACTCCATGGCATGTTGCCAACGTAGAGCTCTCCGTCACTGAAGGAAAAGTCGAAGTATTCCTTGAGCATGATGGCAAA
>NZ_JBPCXO010000554.1:0-3364 GCF_051008435.1 Endozoicomonas sp.
GAAAATATGCAGCCGATTTTAAAGAAAATATGACTATTCAGTTTGATAAGCTTCTACCCAGATGGAACTACACTGCCACTCCTGAGGCAGGGTGAAGTCAGGAAGTTATTTTTAGACAAATCCTTAAGAAGTAGGATAGTGAGTAATCAGGCTACTGAATTTTTGATATTTATTGGATGTCCCTTTTTTTCTCCGGATTTAGTGGATGTCCCTTTTTTCCTTTGGTGGATGTCCCTTTTTTCCTTTTTTTCTACTACTTTTAACCTATCGCTAAGGACGGTGCGTACTTTCCATTCAACGAGAAATTTCAGTGAAACCTGACATAAAGAAACCGTTAAAGTGGCAATGGCCATCGTCATTAGTTCGCAAAGCCTGCTCTCCGCTTCAGACAGGCATTCCTTTTGTTATAAGCCTGCTGCCAGTCTGTCTGGCCAACGCAGCCTTGGGACAGGAGCCGGTAGATGTAGGTAATGGCAATTTCAGCCATCTGCTCAGGAACGACATGAAGGGCCTTTATCGGCTGGTTGAGGATATCGACTTGGGTCAGCCTGAAAACGGCACTTTACGTTCCCCCTGGGAAACAGTGGGCAAACATAATAACCCATTCGAAGGCACTCTGGATGGCGACGGTCATATTATTTATGGGCTGAACGTCACTACCAAAGGTAACGGAGAGCCTGCCGGACTGTTTGGTTTTATGAGAGGTGCAAAGGTACGACACCTGATGTTTGTTCGCCCCTGGGTCTTGAGTACCGGAGAAGGCAGCCCTGCGGGTGCGGTGGTGGGCGAGATGGAGCACAGCGAGATTAGTCAATCCATCAATTATCTGGGACAGGTGGAAACTAATGGTTCTCGCTCTTATCTTGATAATAACTACTCGGCAGCCGGAGGACTGGCAGGTTGGATAAAGGACGACTCCCGTTTGGAAGATAGCCTGAACACCGGAGCCGTCAGTACAAAAGGAAACCATATCGGTGCCGGAGGAGGGGTGGGGTATGCTCTTAAATCCACGGTCAGCAACAACCTGAACACTGGAGCCGTCAGCGTAAAAGGAGACAATGTCGAAGTCGGAGGGGTGGTGGGGTTTGCTTCTAATTCCACGGTCAGCAACAACCTGAACACCGGGGCGGTTAGCATAAATAATGGGACACTGATCTATGCCGGAGGTGTGGTAGGGAGAGCTGATTCTTCTTCCACGGTCAGCAACAACCTGAACACTGGAGCGGTCAGCACAAAAGTAGGCTATGCCTATACCGGAGGTGTGGTAGGGAAAGCT
Organism: Endozoicomonas sp.; assembly: GCF_051008435.1. Lineage (GTDB taxonomy): Bacteria > Pseudomonadota > Gammaproteobacteria > Pseudomonadales > Endozoicomonadaceae > Endozoicomonas_A. The sequence continues at coordinate 1,277 of NZ_JBPCXO010000554.1, forward strand.
GATTCTTCTTTCACGGTCAGCAACAACCTGAACACTGGAGCGGTCAGCACAAAAGCAGGCTCTGTCGGAGGGGTGGCGGGGGAAGCTCATTATTCCACGGTCAGCAACAACCTGAACACTGGAGCGGTCAGCAAGCTGAACACTGGAGTGGTCAGCGCAAAAGCAGGCTCTGTCGGAGGGGTGGCGGGGGTAGCTTATGCTTCCACGGTCAGCAACAACCTGAACACTGGAGCGGTCAGCACAAAAGGAGGCTCTGTCGGAGGGGTGGTAGGGAAAGCTGATTCTTCCTTCACGGTCAGCAACAACCTGAACACTGGAGCGGTTAGCATAGACGATGGATCTGCCGGAGGTGCGGTGGGGGTAGTGGGGGAAGCTGCTTCTTTTTCTTCTTCCTTCACGGTCAGCAACAACCTGAATACTGGTAACGTGACGGTAGGCAGCGGAACCCGGAATGATGAGGGTATCCTGGATGTTTCTCTGGAAACGCTGCGACAGGGACTGAACTATAACGATACTGGGCTGAACGATACTTTGTGGCGGGCGGGAGGCGATGACGAACTGCCGATGCTGACAGTGATTAATGCCGCTTACCGCGACTTGCAACGGATCAATGACACCCAGAACAATAACAGGTTTCCCGCAGAGCTGGACCTGTTTGCTGACCCCGGTGGTTCTATGGATGCCAGCCTGTTTGATCAGGAAACCTGGTACACTCGGGGTGGCTACCTGCCCTTTCCCAAGGGGTTCAGCCAGGGGAAGATAGAAAGCGTCGGGGGCGGTTTTGCCTTCTACGACTACTACTGTCTGTTCGACCCATTATCCGGCGTTATTGAACGCTTGCTGTTTGACGGCGAGCAGTACCAAGCCTTGGTCAACTCCACTGGTTTAAGCTATCGGGCTGCCTACGAACAAGATGGAAGCCTTGTCTCCCTGGAGCCATGCTGTCATGTCCACTCTTTTCAGGAACTCAACGACAACGGTGTCGTGGTGGATGCCATCACCCGTGATGGGGGTAGTTACTATATCGCATGGCATAAAAAAGACAGTGACCCGAGTGATCCGAATGCTTCTTTCCTGGCTCGGTATCTGGACTTTTATTCCGGCCTTGAGCTGGATGATGGGGACGACAGAATAGAGATTCCCACTCGCCCGATGGATATGTTTGTATATAATTACAGTCTTTACTTGGTTGGTTCTGACGCTATTCAGAAAGAGGATGGCACGTCTGTTTTCTCTGTTGAGGAAGGTGAGACTATCCTCTCCGCCAAGATACTGTGTGAAACACTCTATTTGCTGTTGAAGGTCGATGGCGGTTTACGGGTCAGGGCGACAAGCCTGAACGACCTGAACGAAGAGCCGATTAGTGAATTTATCTTCGTGCCAGTGGGTAATAGCAAGGTAGCTGGATTGCAAGCAAGCAATGGCAGAATTCATCTGCTGTTTGAGGATAATGGCCAAATTCACTGGCTGAAATACCATCTGAATGGCGAAAAAGACAGCGAGTACCGGGCTGAGCTTCCAGCGTCAGTCGACCTGAAACGCCTCGACCTGATTCAGGAACAAGTCATCGCCATGGGTTCGTTATTCCAATGCGAACAGCCCTGGTGGTCGCTGGTTACGGGTTTTGAAGAGATATTACCTACCACTGTCACCACGGCACCAAGCCCAGTGACAATCGACAGCCACAGCCCAATCGACAGTCCAATCGACAGCTCAATCGACAGTCCAATCGACAGCTCAGCGACTGTTGCGCCAATGCTGACCACCTTGGGCATTATGGGGTTGATCTATAGCGGGCTATTGCCGTAGGGCTTCAGACGCTAAAGCTAAAGTTTAGAACTGGAAGGGAATCCGGAAGATATAAAAAAAGGGCTCTTCAGGGGTATCTGTGGGTAGGAATGAACAATTTCGAGGATAAAAGGGCATCGACAGCTGACTTTTGATAGTTTTTGTTGAAGGATAAAAAAACAACAAAAGCCGCCGCCGATGCTCATAAAAACTATCCTCAATAAATGCCATAAACTCAAGTCATTTGTTTACGAAAAGGTTGAACTTGGTTTCTATCAAGGCTCCGAAGTCTTCAACGTC
>NZ_JBPCXO010000555.1:0-11509 GCF_051008435.1 Endozoicomonas sp.
GGAGTGAAGCTCAGTAAAGCTGAATTGAAGGAAATTCAACCTTACATCATACGAAACCCTGAGTTACGAAAGTGGGATGTTGCTATTGTGCCAGAGCCGGTAAATTATTAATTGCTGTACCCCTTAAATCCAACCTTCCCTTTGGTGTCTGAGTGGGTTCCTGCTTGCGTTTTGATAATATCCAGACGAGTCCACTGAGTGCTATCGGCCCGTTGATGGATACCTGCTTTATCGACGCCGTCGATCTGTCGTTGCCAGGTGGTGGCGATCAGGTAATCTGTATTTTTCAAATAGTAGGCTGAAAACCTTGAGCGCATAAGGGCTTCTGCGGTGGGAGCTGCTTCGCCTGAGTGGTAACGGCCACAGCATGTCTTGTAGACCTGGCCTGATCCACAAGGGCAAAGGGTTTTCTCTGACATTCCTTCACCTATAGATGCAGGCGATAAAGATTGTTTTCGCTCAGGGCTGTCTTTAGTCATGGAATTCTACGAGCAGGAGTGATCGGTTTTCGATAGAATGTCATTTTACTCAATTTACAGGGTCAGATACATGCGTCTTGGCAAAGCAGTGGTGGTTTTATTCTGGTTAGCAGCACTGTGGAATCTATTTGTGCCTCTGGCTGAGCCCATGGGGTCTGTGCTTAAGTGGGCTGCGCCCATGCTGCTGCTGATGCACACGGCAGAGCATTTTTTCTTCAGTCGACGCTTTGCTGCCATGGGGGCGCCTTTGTCATTGAAGGATCGCTACATGATTCTCATCTTTGGCGGCTTTCATCTAATGGCTCTGATGAAGAAAGTTCCAACCCAGCCTGTCGGTGATCAGCACAGTGCTTGAAGAGTCACAGAAAAAGAAGATCCAGAAAGCGTACAGCACGTTTCTGGAAAACAAGAAGCTGAAGGCCAGACCCGGTCAGAAGCAGATGATTGCTGAAGTCGCCCGTGCTCTGGGAGAGATTAAAACCGACAGTGAAGGACGGAGAACCTCTGATCCTTCAGTGATTGTGGTTGAGGCCGGTACCGGTACGGGTAAAACCGTGGGCTATGTGTTGCCTTCTGTGGTGATGGCTCAGGCTGCCGACAAAAGGCTGGTGATCTCAACGGCCACTGTGACCTTGCAAGAGCAGATTATTGGCAAGGATCTGCCCGACATTATTCTGAAAACAGGACTTAAGTTCTCTTTTACCCTGGCCAAGGGGCGTGGGCGATACGCTTGTCTCAGTAAGCTCGATCGATTGTTGCAGGAAGAGCAGTCAACCGCATCATTGATGGATATGTTTGCCGGTGAAGGTGTCACCCTGGAGCAAGACGAATCGTCCTTGAAGCTCTATCAAAACATGCTGGAAGACTTTGCGGCTTCGAAATGGGAAGGTGATCGTGACAGCTGGCCCGATGCACTGGAAGACCAGCAGTGGCGAATGATTACCACCGACCATGCCCAGTGCAGTGGTCGTCGTTGTGGCTACTTTAATCAGTGTCCTTTTTATAAAGCCCGTGGCGATCTGGAACAGGCCGATGTAGTGGTCACCAATCATGACCTGGTGCTGGCAGATCTGGCTCTGGGTGGGGGCGCTATTTTACCGGATCCTAAAGATACGGTTTATGTCTTTGATGAAGGTCACCATCTGCCCGATAAGGCTATTGACCATTTTGCCTGTCATTCCCGGGTAAAAGGTACGGCCAGCTGGCTGGAAAAAGCCAGCAAATACCTTCAGAAAACCCTGTCTCAAAACGCCTTGCCGGGAGAACTCGGAGAAAGGCTGGAAAAACTCATGCCTGAGTTTGATGGGCTGGTTAACACGCTGGGGCATACCCGAACCCTTCTCCATGGAATAGCGACGTTCGAGCCCCGTATTCAGGGTGACACGACGGTGGCTGTTTATCGTTTTCCTGAAGGAAGAGTGCCTGAAGAATTGCGTCAGCAGGCTGAAATCCTCAAAGCCGGATTCAGTCGGTGCAGCGGTATGGTTGAAAAGGTGGCCAAGGAACTGAACGACGCCATGGACGGAGATGTGCCAGGGATTGATCGCTGGCAGGCAGAGCAGTTGTATCCGGAAATTGGTGCCATGCAGATGCGTCTGGAAGGGCAGTTTCAGTTATGGCTGACCTATACCATGAAAGATCCCGAAGGCGAACCCCCCAGTGCCCGCTGGTTGAAGTGGAGCGAAGGGCCTTTTGGAGAGGAGCTGGAGGTGTTCAGCAGCCCTATACTCTCTTCGGCAACACTTTGGCAGACGCTCTGGAATCCCGGGTACGCATCGATTGTCACTTCTGCAACTCTGACGGCGCTGGGTAATTTTAATCGATTCCGGATGCGTTCCGGAGTGCCATCGGAATCTCGTTGCGTAGTGGTTCCCAGTCCTTTTCAGTACAGCCTGGCCGCTCAGCTGGTGGTGCCAGATATGTTGTCTGATCCCAGGAAGAGTGAAGAGCATACGGAAGAGATTGTGGAGTTGTTACCCAATCTGATGTCCGGTCAAAAAGGCAGTTTGGTGCTTTTTTCATCTCGCAAGCAGATGAAAGATGTGCATTTTGGTCTGGATGATGAATGGCGGAAGAAAATCCTGCTTCAGGATGATTATTCCCGAAAGGAGCTCCTTAAGCAGCATCGCAAGAATATCGATGAAGGCAAAGACAGTATTCTCTTTGGTCTGGCCAGTCTGGCCGAAGGTATCGACTTGCCGGGTGAGTACTGTGAGCACGTCATTATTGCCAAGATTCCATTTTCGGTACCGGATGATCCTGTGGAATCGGCTTTGTCAGACTGGTTGGAAGCTCAGGGGCGTAACCCTTTCATGGAGATAACGGTTCCGGATGCAGCGATCAAGCTGGTTCAGGCTTGTGGACGTTTGCTCAGGACCGAGCAGGATACAGGGCAGATCACCTTGCTGGATAGAAGAGTGGTCACTGCCCGATACGGCCGGATGATTCTGGATTCTTTACCACCGTTCAGAAGGGCCATCGAGCACGCCGTGCTCTGATGGCGTCCTGTCAGTGTTTAAAATAGCCCCGGCTTTTCACTCATAGCCCCGGTTTTAGCGGTTCTGTATATCAGGCACTTGAATCGGGTGGCTTGTTGTTTGTCATGATCAATAGTGGGATATGGGGCGATCAGGGTGTAATAGTTGGGATCAATAAACGTCCTGATATTATCCAGGCAGGTAGCTCGCTCAACACCAGGCACTTCTTCAGGGCATTTTGTGTTGAAGCCATGATAATCCAGACCACAGGTTAGCTTTTCAAAACCGGGCTCCTTAGGAAGAGTAATCTCAGACTCGTCAGCGCCGGTGATCAAAAGACGGGTATGATCAGAGGCTTGAACCGATGTGGCATTTTCCAGGCCAGTAAAGAGATAAGTTGGATTGTAAATGTGGTCGGAGAATGTACTGATTTCAGAGCCGTTAATGATCAATCCATCCAGGTGGTACTGGTAAAGATGAAGGTAGTCGACCAGCTGATTTTCACGGTATGAAAAGATACTGGACAGGTTTTGCATGATATAAACCTGAGCCATTCTTAATGGGCATTGTTCAGGATCAGAGCTCTCTGGTGAGCAGCTGTGGAATGCCCGTAAAGAGGGATAGAGCTCTACAAGGTTTTTCTTGACGTTATGAACGGCCACTCTTCGCTGTGCATCGTCTACGTAGTTCCAGAACCAACCGAATAACCCACTGTATTCCTGTTTTTCTGGCAGGTGTTCTTCAACGGTCTTCCAGTGGTCTCCCTCAAACCAAAAGGGGAGATCTGTCCGGTAATCCATATCCAGCGATTCATTGACAATCGGATTCACCAGGGCAGGGCTGTCCGGGGCTAATACAATAATGCGGTCTGGTTGAACCATGCTTTCGTATTGGCAGTGAAACTGATGATTGAAGCGTTCTACAGGCTCTTTTGGGTTTGTTATTAGGAAATGTGCGGAAGTGAATTTAAATGGATTGGCTGCTGCAGGCTCTTCTTCCGGTGCCATTTCATTGTGTGAAACCAGTTTATGCCAGTGAGACGGCATTCCTTTTGTTAAAGGGGCTTCCCACTTATGGGTTTTGGCATTGAATTGGATGGTTTCGGCTGAGGGGCATAGGAAACTGTCAGCCAATACCAGGCTGGAGCTGAATAAGGCAGTAGCCGTTAGAAGTCTGGAAACGGGGTGCATGTCGGTTCTCTTTCCTGCTGCAATATTGTAATACTTACTCACCAGAGAAAGAGCGTAGTCGCTTTTACTGCCCCTGTTCATGAAGAACAGCAAAAGCGAAACCAGTCTTTAACTTCTGGTTTGACTCAGTTTCTTCCAGCTGCGCCTTTGTCCGAAAGCATTTCGAAACGCTTGTTTTCTTCAGTGGAAGACTCTTCCTCTGTGGTGCTGTCTTCGTTTTCAGCCACCAGGCTTTTCAGGTCGAGGATCATTTCGCTTTTATTGCTGTCTTCCTGCTTTTGCTCTTCTTCATCGGCAAAACCTGTCAGGGTCACTGCAGCCAGGGGAAGGATCAGAGCCAGCGCGGTCAGTTTCTGTTTAATCATGATGTAAACCTCTTGGTTGTTTCGTTCTCATGTCAGGGGCTTGGACTCTGGTGTCTGAAAAATGTTCCCTGAATTGTCTATAAGTCCGGATTAACGATGCTGTTGTGTCAGGTGACTTGGCAGATGATCTCAGCTTTTTCAACGACTCTGATGGAACTTTTCGGATCTGCTCCAGTCAGAATGGGCAGTGTTTTATTAAATTCGGACTTTAGTTCAGCTCAGGGAAGGAGAGCCGTCTATGGAAGGCCGTGGAAATATAGGTGAGCCGAGGCAGAAAGCCTGGGACATTCTCAGTAAAGAGTTTCCCGTGAGAAAATCCTCATCCGCATCGGAAGGGTCTGGCTCGTCATTCAAAGGACTGAAGGTCAGTAAAGAGTCCATTCCTCCAGAGATAGTGCTGGTGCCATACACTAGTGATGCTCCCAGAAGGAGCCTCAGGCAGTCAGTCATCGAAAAAACGGCTCAAACCCCTACAGCTTCTGAAACCCGATCCCTGGGTAATCATGCAGGCAGCTATGTGCCTGCCGCTTTTGACCCTACATTCAGACAATCCTGGGATGAATGTAAGTTTCGCTACAAACTGCCTGAAGTACCTCAGCCTGATCCTGCCAGGGAAACCTATGACAGTGATGATCTCTCCCGGAGCGACAGCGATAACCTCATTGAACTTCAGGAAGCCTGTAAAACAGGCGTTGATGCACTTAAAGAAGTGATTTCTGGTGATAGCCATCTCTATGAGTGGTTGATCTTCAAGGCCAGAAGTATCGAGAAGATGTGCACTGCGGGTAAGAATGTTAAAAAAGCCGAAAAATGGGCCAGTACTCTTGATGCCGCTTGTCAGGGCAGTCCTTTTGACTGGAGAAAGCTGCCACTGGCGGTCAATTATGCTTTTTGCATTGAAAGCAAATGTAAGAGCGTTTTTCCTGATGATGCACTGGAGAAGAGGCGGCTTAGAAAAGAACCGGTGATCATGTTTTTCCCTCCCTGGGTCGAGAAGAGCTTCAGGGATATGCCCTTAAGTACCATTTACAGTCGTTACTGGTCGATCAGAAACAGTCTGGGTCACAAGGATGAATCGTTCCAGTTTACTGACCGTGACTTTGTCAAAAGCTATCCGAATATGCACAGCTGGCTCGTTGCATTTCAGAATGCTACACCTCAAGAACTGGAGGAGCAGGGGTTATCTGTATTGGAGGTTGAGGCCTTCAAATTCCTTCTGGACCGAACCGATGAAGATGTTAATGTTGTGAAAGGTAAGCCGCAGTGGAGTTGGCAGGATGCCCTGTCAGAGAAGGCTCAAGTGCAACATGAGGTTTCTGGCGATATCACTTCCTTCATTGAGTCGCAGGATCACCTTGTCGACCTTGAGGCGCCTGCACCTTCCGGGCCGGTAGAGCCCTTGTCAGACAGTGATGGCGATTCTTCGCCTAAAAGAGCCAAAAAAGCCAAATCCAAGAAAGTCAGTGTCGATCCTCTAACAGCCGATCTGGGAGAGCATGTTCACGTGGGCCTGCCGAAAAGACGAAAGAGAAAATTTGTGGAACGGGAAGGCGTGATGGACTGGGATGCAGTCACGAAATCCATGATCACTGCCGATAATTCAGAGCCCACAAAAAAATGCAAGTTATCAGTGCAGTCATCCGGTCCTGTTGATGTGGAAGTGGATCTGAAAGCCGAGGGTATTCCATTGATGGTTTTCCTGGATCTGCCTGCGGAGATGATCGCAAAAATTAAACCTGGGAAAGGTCTTGAACGTGATGACGAAATGGAAGTGGAAGAAGTAGAAGCATTTAAGGCCACGCCTCTCCAGGAAGTGCTGCAAAAGCCTGTTGGTACAAAGGCGCTCCTCACGCCAACAGGAGAGAGTTGGCTACCGTTTGTTGATGAGCGGGAAGAAGGTTGGAGTGTCGACAGTGATGATGGCGGTGACAGGCAGGAAGACTTAGGCTCTGAGACTGGATTCCAGGCCGATGATGAAGACTGTTCCGGCAATACCCGATCAGAGACCGAAGAAAGAACGGTTGAAGTGAGAGATAGTGCGACGCCTGAACCTGTCGCGAAGCCAGACGTTGATACAGAAGAGATGGAAGCTGAGGAGGAAGCTGAGGAGGAAGTAGCGGAATCTGTATTGTTGCCTCTGATCAATCAAGTGGCTAACTACCCGACTTCATCCGCTACTGTGACCAGTGAGGATCTTCTCAAGGATCTTCCAAGAAGAGATGAAATCAGGGTCGCTCTGGAGTGTGTCCAATTAACTAAGTCTTATGCTGGAAAAGTGGATTTCTTTGAACTGGATAAAAAAGAAGATATTGAACTGCTGGAACCCATAGACTCTCTGACTAACTGGGTCAGAGGGTTGGAAAGGAAGTTGGCTTCTAAGTTGGAGCAGGAAGCCACTATGGCGAGTAGTATCGATAGAGCTAAAGAAGCCGCTGAGAGTACCGACCCGGGTGCCGTTAGAATGGCACCGTCCAGGTTGAGGCAAAAGGAGACTCAGCTCGCAGGTATGCGGTCGAAGAATGATCAATTTATGGAGCCTCACCTGGAGGCTTTCACAATCATCAATAACGGTTTACGAACGCGCCTTGAGAAGGTTGAAGACTTTGTTGCTGAAAAAGTGAAAAAGCACTTTGCCACTGGTGTGGTGCCTGCCAATCTCAAAGATGAGCTTTCTGGTTTGCTGACAAATATTGACTCAGCTTATGAAGTGCTGGGCCATTTTGAGGCGGAACTGGATAATCTGCAGCAGCATGAAGATCAAACGGCGAGAGTTGAAGCATGTAAGGTTATGAATAGCTTATATTTCTCGACTTTTGATCAATTTATCTAATGCACAGTGATGCCTGTCAACCAGCCTCCGTCACGCGGGGGCTGGCTTTTATCCATCTAAGATTCCATGACTTACACTGATCAGGTACAATGATCGGCTGTTTTTTATTGTGGAAATATCCCTTCCCCTCAAGTTGTCCATTAATAGTCGCCTAGTTCTGTTCCTATACAGGAGCAGATACAGGAGCAGATACAGGAGCAGGAATGTTGTTTTTGGCGAGAACGGGCGGTTGGAGTGATATTCCCGATTTTTCATCGAACACACTGAACGATACTGAGCGATAAGTCATGCTTGAAGTAAACCCTATCAAGGAGCGTATTAAAGATCTTACAGCGCGTACTGACGTGCTTAGGGGGTATCTTTGACTACGCTCACAAAAGCGAGCGTCTGCAGGAAGTAGAGCGAGAGCTTGAAGATCCGAATGTATGGAATGAGCCAGAGCGTGCACAGGCCCTGGGTAAAGAGCGTTCCACCCTGGAAGGCATTGTGTCCACCATTGATCTGATGACCACAGGTCTGGAAGATTCCAGTGAACTGCTGGAAATGTCAGTGGAAGAGCAGGACGAAGACGGTGTTGATGGCGTTGTCGAAGAGCTGGATCAGCTGAGCGAAAAGCTGGAAGAGCTTGAATTCCGTCGCATGTTCTCCAACGAAATGGATCCCAATAACGCGTACCTGGATATCCAGTCTGGTTCTGGTGGCACAGAGGCTCAGGACTGGGCCAATATGTTGTTGAGGATGTACCTGCGCTGGGGTGAGCAAAAAGGCTTCAAAACTGAAATCATTGAAGTATCTGCAGGTGAAGTGGCTGGTATCAAATCAGCTACGGTTCAGTTTACTGGCGAATACGCATTTGGTTGGTTGAGAACGGAAACAGGCGTGCATCGTCTGGTACGAAAGTCTCCATTTGATTCTGGTAACCGTCGTCATACTTCTTTTTCTTCGGTGTTTGTATCCCCTGAAATTGACGACAATGTTGAGATTGAAATCAATCCGGCAGATCTTAGAATCGACACCTACCGCTCCAGCGGTGCCGGTGGTCAGCACGTAAACACCACCGACTCGGCCGTTCGTATTACTCACGAACCTTCCGGTATTGTGGTTCAGTGTCAGAACCAGCGCTCCCAGCATCAGAACAAAGACAAGGCCATGCAGCAGTTGAAAGCCAAGCTGTATGAGCTGGAGATGCAAAAGCGTAACGCTGATGCCCAGGCTCTGGAAGATACCAAGTCGGATATCGGCTGGGGCAGTCAGATTCGTTCCTATGTTCTGGATGATTCCCGGATCAAGGATCTGAGAACCAGCGTAGAAACTCGTAATACCCAGGCTGTTCTGGACGGTGACCTCGATAAGTTTATCGAGGCCAGCCTCAAGAAAGGCCTGTAAAAAGTCAGCAGTTAACAGTAAAGAGTTTGCAGAGTCTGAATACTGTAAACTCCCTGCCCCTCAAGAGGGGGCGAACTGGAGAAAATATGTCTGAAGAACAGATCTTAGATGCCCAGGAAGAGAACCGGCTGGTGGCTCTTCGCCGTGAGAAGCTCAGTGCCATTCGTTCCGAGCGGATTGCCTTTCCCAACAAGTTTCGTCGTGATGCTCTGGCTGCTGATCTGCAGAAAGAATTTGCCCAGGCCAGCAAGGAAGAGCTGCTGGAAGCTGGTAATAAGGTCAAGGTCGCTGGCCGTATCATGCTGAACCGTGGCGCGTTCATGGAAATTCAGGATATGTCCGGTCGTATCCAGGTGTATGTGAACCGCAAGGTGCTGGATAAAGCCATTCTGAAAGAAGCCAAAACCTGGGATCTGGGTGACATTATTGGTGCCGAAGGAACCGTGCAGCGTTCCGGTAAAGGTGACCTCTATGTCGACATGGAGCAGGTGCAACTGCTGACCAAGTCACTGCGTCCTTTGCCTGAAAAGCACAAAGGCCTGACCGATACCGAAATGCGTTATCGTCAGCGTTATGTGGACCTGATTACCCGCGAAGAGTCTCGTGCCGCTTTCCGTATTCGTTCCCGCATTGTCCAGGTGATTCGTGACTATTTCCATGAACAGGACTACATGGAAGTGGAAACGCCTATGCTGCAGGTGATTCCGGGTGGAGCCACTGCGCGTCCGTTTGTGACTCACCATAATGCGCTGGATATTGATATGTACCTGCGTATTGCTCCAGAGCTCTATCTGAAGCGTCTGGTGGTGGGTGGATTTGAACGTGTGTTCGAAATTAATCGGAACTTCCGTAACGAAGGACTGTCTACACGTCACAACCCTGAATTCACAATGATTGAATTCTACCAGGCTTACGCAGATTACATTGATATGATGGATCACACGGAAGCTATGTTTAAGCGTCTGGCCAAGGACGTGACCGGTGGAACCACGGTGACTTATCAGGGTAACGAGATCGAATTCGGCAAGCCTTTTGTGCGTATGTCTGTTTTCGATTCTATACTGCACTTCAATCCGGATCTTGAGGCTGCTGATATCGACAACATCGATTCAGCAACCCAGGTTGCGGAAAAGCTGGGTATCGAGGTCAAGGGTACCTGGGGTCTGGGTAAGATTCAGATCGAGATATTTGAGAAAACCGTTGAGCACCGTCTGATGGATCCGACATTCATTACCGAATACCCAACAGAGGTTTCGCCTCTGGCTCGTCGTAATGATGGCAATCCATTTATTTCTGACCGCTTCGAATTCTTCGTGGGCGGCCGTGAAATTGCCAATGGCTTCTCCGAGTTGAACGACGCTGAAGACCAGGCTGAGCGTTTTCGTCAGCAAGTCGCAGAAAAAGACGCTGGTGATGATGAAGCCATGCACTACGATGCAGACTACATCAACGCTCTGGAGTATGGTTTGCCGCCAACAGCGGGCGAGGGTATCGGTATAGACCGTCTGGTTATGCTGTTTACTGATGCACCTTCAATCCGTGATGTACTGTTGTTCCCGCACATGCGACCTCAGCAGTAATCCGACCGGATTTTCCGGCAGTCAGTTTTTCTGTCTGCCGGAGCTGCAGCCCAGCCTTCAGCGGCCATTGACCAAGCCTGAAAAATGATGATTTATTCAGGCTGAAGTACAAGAAGATTGGCGTAACTGGAAACCCTCTTTTACTTTTAGAGATTGTTTCAAACGTCATAAGACTAACAGGCAACTGCAAGGCATTTCCTCATGGAAGCAACGTACAGTGAAGAAAGAAACCGCGTCCTATCGCAGATGGCCCAGAATGAAGGAGCAGCTCTCGGAAACGGAACTCTGAAATATCAGGGGCGTAAAACCAGCCGGGCCAATAGTGAGCAACGCCGTCGAACCATTCTGGAAGCAGCACTGAGAATCGTAGTCAGAGATGGTGTCCGTGGTGTAAGGCACCGCGCTGTCGCTAAAGAAGCTCAGGTGCCACTCTCTGCAACCACCTATTACTTCAAAGATATTTCCGATCTGATCACTGATACCTTTACCCTGTTTGTGGAAATGGGGGCTGAAACCTTCAAGGCCTTCTGGGAAGACTCTGATGATCAGTTGCAAAAGGCGCTTTCCTTACTGGATGGCTCCAATGACTCCAGGGATCAGTTTGTCGATCAGATTCTGGAGCTGGCGGTTAACTATGTGACTAACCAGCTTACCGAGCATCGTGATTATCTGATAGCAGAGCGAGCTTTCCAGCTGGAATGCCTGAGAAATGAAAATCTGCGTCCCATCGCTTTTAATCACCAGTCATACCTTTTGAATAGCCTGGTTACCCTTTTTAAGCGCATCGGCTCTTCACAGCCAGAAACTGACGCTCAACTCTTTGCCTCCGTTATTATTCAGGTGGAGTATGAGGGTTTGGTGCAGGAAGGTGGGCTGGACATTGCACCGATCAGAGATAGGCTGCGTCGTCAGATTGTTTTGATGTTCAAGCGTTGATGATTGACTGAACATTAAATGTAGTCCTGAAAACAAATAAATACCGCACATCTTTCTTCTATCAGGTGTGCGGTATTTTTTTATTTTTTCTTAATAAAATACTTCAAATCTTCATTTTTGAAGTTGACCTGTTTAATTTTAGGCCCTTTTACAGGTTGGCTGATCATTTTTGGGCCTCCTGCCTGATTTTTAGATAGAGATAATCAAGATCATTGTAACCACATGCCTTGTATATTATCCGCTTGATGACACCATTGAAGGCTTCG
>NZ_JBPCXO010000556.1:0-4402 GCF_051008435.1 Endozoicomonas sp.
TTTGAGACAGTTTTTATGATTATTTGAGGCGAATAGCGAGCTATTCAACGAAAAGAATCATAAAAAATGGCCAAATCAGGCTTTTTCGCAGTAGGTCAGTGGTAAGTCCGACAGGCTCCTAGGAGCCATTTCTGTCCGCCGGCTGAAATGGTTTTACCGTTTATGATTGTTATTTCAGGATGGTTTGTTGATGTCGTCTTCAGCTCTGGTTCTCCCTGCTCCGGCCAAGCTAAACCTTTTCTTGCATATTGTCGGGCGCCGTGAAGACGGTTATCACCAGCTGCAGACGGTCTTTCAGTTTCTCGACTTTGGTGATGAGCTGACTTTTAAACAGCATGATCAGTTGTTGCTGGAGTGTGACCTTCCAGAACTGGTCAATGATGACAACCTGATTCTCAAGGCGGCACGTCTTCTGCAGACCCATAGTGGTTGTGTGAAAGGAGCCAGAATTAAACTCGTCAAACGTTTGCCTATGGGTGGTGGTGTGGGTGGTGGCAGTTCTGATGCTGCCACAGCGCTTCATGGGCTAAATATTTTATGGGGCCTGGGGTTGAGTGACGATACCCTGGCGGAGCTGGGGTTGATGCTCGGTGCTGATGTACCGGTATTTGTCCGGGGGCATGCGGCTTTTGCCGAAGGCGTGGGTGAGAAGCTTACTCCTGTAACGCCTGAGGAGTACTGGTATCTGGTGCTCAAACCTGACTGTCATGTCAACACCACAGAAATGTTCCGTCATCAGGAATTGACAAGAGATTCTCGTCCCATTAAAGTTTGCGCCGCATTGAACGGGCTGTATGGAAATGAGCTGGCCAATGACTTTCAGCCATTGGTTCGCAGGCTTTATCCGGAAGTTGATAAATGTTTAATGCTGTTGGATAATTCCGGAAATTCGAGCATGGGGCAGGCTATGATGAGTGGTTCGGGTGCATGTGTATTTGTACCATTTGCCAGTCGTGAACAGGCGGAAACGACTCTGGCAGGAATCGACTCTGAAGTTGATGGTTTTGTTGCCCGCGGTGTCAATACATCTCCGCTTCACAACTCGATCAGTCAGCTGCAATCATGCGTGAATTAAATTCCATTATCCCACGTACAGTGACTGCAAACTATGTTACTGGGGTGTCGCCAAGCGGTAAGGCATCAGGTTTTGATCCTGACATGCGGGGGTTCGAATCCCTCCACCCCAGCCACTGTTCCGAATCCTATCCTTCTGATAGCTCTCTCTACTGCCTTACGAGACGTAACGCGCAGGAAACAACATTCTCCTTCGATTCACTCGGAGGTGATGCTTCCAATCCAAGCAGCCCAAAACAGAATGATGTGACTTTCATTGTACGATCCATTGAGCTATGCAATGAGGGTTCTGCTCGTTTGGCGAAGAGCTACTCCACCCACGACTACGTCCAGAGCAAGGTACTTATCCGTGTCGAAAATGATGGTGTTTGCCGGCAACTCAAATCCGGAGCTGGTGCACAAGGTTGTCAACCACCTGCATATCCCCCTGGGCAAGGCCTATGTTGGCCGTTTCAGCGACGGTGAAATTGCGGTAGAAATTCAGGAAAACGTTCGTGGTCGTGATGTTTTCATCATCCAGTCCACCTGCGCCCCTACCAACGACAACCTGATGGAATTGCTGGTTATGGCAGATGCCATGCGTCGTTCTTCTGCGGTTCGTATTACTGCGGTGCTGCCTTACTTTGGTTACGCTCGTCAGGATCGTCGTCCCCGTTCTTCCCGTGTTCCGATCAGTGCCAAAGTGGTAGCCGATATGATCGCTGGCGTGGGTGTGGACCGTGTTCTCACCGTTGACTTGCACGCTGACCAGATTCAGGGCTTCTTCGACATTCCTGTGGATAACGTGTACGGCTCTCCGATCCTGCTGGACGACATGGAGCGCCAGGGTTATGAAAACCTGATGGTAGTATCTCCAGATCACGGTGGTGTGGTTCGTGCCCGTGCTGTGGCCAAACGTCTGAATACCGATCTGGCCATCATCGACAAGCGTCGCCCTGAGGCGAACAAGTCTGAAGTCATGAACATCATTGGTGATGTTACAGGTCGTACCTGCGTACTGGTTGACGATATGGTTGATACCGCAGGAACTCTGTGTGCTGCAGTGGCTGCCCTGAAAGCTAAAGGCGCCACTAAAGTTATTGCTTACTGTACTCACCCTATTTTGTCTGGCCGAGCTCTGGAAAACGTTGCAAATTCCGAGCTGGATGAGCTGGTAGTGACCAACACTATCCCTCTGAGCCCGGCAGCCCAGGCCCTGGGTCGTATCCGTCAGCTGGATATGTCCCCTCTGCTGGCTGAATCTGTACGCAGGATCAGTAACGCTGAATCCATCAGCGCTATGTTCCAGTAAGAAATCGCCTGAGATATTCAGGAGTCTAACCGAGCTATCTGTTCTCGGTCAGGCGCATAAGGGTACGGCCATGCGGTTGTGCCCTTTTTGTTTCTGCGGTTTTTGAAAACCTGTTTGGCCCTGTATTTGCCGTAAAAGTGAAGCTTTTGTTTTGCAATTGATTTGATAGCCGGTATGATATGGTGCCTTTATTAAAGCTGTAGTATCTGGTCGCAAGATGCTGCGGTATTCCTTTGGAGAAAGAAAATGTCTGAAGCTATCGCTCTGAGCGCTGTTGCACGTAAAGACGTAGGGAAAGGTGCGAGCCGCCGCCTGCGTCGTGCAGAACTGGTACCTGCCGTAATCTACGGTGGTGAGCAGGAACCTACTCAAGTCACTCTGGAAGCTCGTGCTATTCGTAAAGCACTGGAATCCGAGTCTTTTTACTCCCAGATCCTTACTCTGGAAGTAGAAGGTGCTTCCCAGCAGGTTATCCTGAAGGACATCCAGCGTCATCCAGCAAAAGATTTTGCTATGCACCTGGACTTCCTGCGTGTTGACGCAACTCACGCTGTAACTACTCACATCCCACTGCACTTCCTGAACGAAGACAGCTGTGTAGGTGTGAAAGCCGGTGGTGCTATCACTCACGCTCGTGTAGAAGTAGAAGTTAAGTGTCTGCCTGCTGACCTGCCTGAGTTTATCGAAGTTGACATGGTTAACGTTGAGCTGGGTGGCCACATTCACCTGACCGACCTGACTATGCCTGAAGGTGTTGAGCTGGTAGCCCTGCTGCAGGGTGAAGGTCATGACCTGGATGTTGCTTCTGTTCAGCCTACCCGTGGTGGTGCAGAAGAAGAAGCTGAAGAAGCTTCTGAAGAAGAAGGCAGCGAAGACTGAGTTTCTAGAACTCAAGTCTCTATTGCTAGGAGGATATTATGGCGAAGGATCACTCGATTAAGCTGGTTGTCGGACTCGGTAACCCTGGAGCTCAATACGATGATACACGCCATAATGCCGGCTTCTGGTATGTGGAGCAGCTGGCCCGGGCCTATGGCGCAAGCCTGCAGCCTGAGAAGAAATTCTTTGGTATGGCTGCCCGCATTACCATAGACGGACAGGATGTCCGTCTGCTAAACCCAACCACCTTCATGAATCGAAGTGGTCAGGCAGTAGGTGCTATCAGTACCTTCTTCAAGATTCCCCCCCAATCCATTCTGGTTGTTCATGATGAGCTGGATCTGCCTGCAGGTATAGGTCGTCTGAAGCAGGGCGGTGGTCACGGTGGACATAACGGTCTCAGGGATATTATTTCAGCATTAGGAAATAATAAGGACTTTCTTCGTTTGCGTCTGGGTATTGGTCACCCGGGTGACAGCAAGGAAGTGGTTAATTATGTGCTGAACAAGCCTTCCGTATCCGATCGACAGAAAATCGATTCAGTCATCGACGAAGCTGTTCGTATCTCTCCAGAAGCTTTTAATGGTGCTCGAGCCAAGGCAGTTCAAGAGCTGCATACCTTTAAAGTCTGAACATTGTCGGAACTTTTGTGAATCCTGAAAGTCTGAAGAGCAGGAAAAGGAGCTTTTCAGAAGAAATAATAAATGGATTCTACATCGAGTCGTTCCAGTGCGGCGGGTACCTCTTTACTCTCCCCCAATAAGGCTGGCCAAAACAAGCCGACCTCTTCAGATCAAAATGCAGCTGTTGTATCTGGCAGGCATTGCAGCATAGCCTCCAGCGAAATAGCTCAGATCCAATCCCTTCGTTGTTCCATAGAGCGTTTTATTCAAAGTCCCTCGAAAGTTATACCGATAGCTGATTATGCAATAGAAACTCAGTCTCTCGTTCCTTATCTGCAAGCAGTCAAACGATCTTTGGCGGCTTATTCCATTAATGAAATTCCTGATGCAATGCCTTACTTGACTGATCTCGATGTATAGGAATTTCAAAGCACAGGTAGAACACCTTTCGTCGTATAGTTTTGCCGGATTTTCCTGAGAAGCAGTCAGGCTGTTTTCCCTGATTCTAAAAAACATCAGTTTTACAGGTAATGCA
>NZ_JBPCXO010000557.1:0-2695 GCF_051008435.1 Endozoicomonas sp.
AAGAAGCTTTGCAGTCTGTTCACTCTGCTGTTCGTTGCGGGTTGAGAAAACCATGGGATAAAGGATAGTCGCTGCAAGGGAAAGGTATTATTCTCTTTCTCTGTCCAGCAGTTTTTTAGGAATTACCAACGGGGGCTATTTAAAGAGACGGTTGGTAAATTCATTGAGAGTTTTGCAAAGAGTAAAGACCACCTGCTACCAAAATTAGCAGGTGCCATCAATGCGTAAGTCCTATGTTGGTATCCGTAGAAATGGAGAGAGACAGGAAAGAGGTTTATCAGCAATTCCGTAAATCCATAGACAAAGCACCTGAAGTCACACAGTGTTATCAGACCACCGGAACCTTCGACTTTATGCTGATCGTCTGTGTCAAAGATATTCTGGCCTATGAAGCTTTTATTGAACGGGTATTGCGAGCTGACCCCAATATACGGAAATTCCAGAGTTCAGTTTCCATAAGGCGTGTAAAATACACCACCGCCATAGAAGCAGAGTAATACGGCAGGTCATGTCCTTAAAGCAGAAGCTTAACGCATGCATTACCCATCTCGCGGACTGTGGTAGTCTCTTCCATCCAATCAAGATAATAAAAAAGTCGCACCTGAACTGAGTGGTTACGCCTATGAATAAAATGAAAGCCATTCTGAAGTGGCTATCCCTGATCACCGGTAGCCTGATTCTGATCCTTGTGGCAGGAGTTTTTCTTCTTCCTTCTCCTTATGCCGTCAACATTTCCCTGGGGGATATTATTGGTGGCGAAGCGCCTGATACCAGTGTCGTTGACTCTCGATTTTCCGTTCCTGATGGATTTCGTATCAATATCTTTGCCAAAGATCTCAACCATCCCAGGGTTATACGTCAACTGTCATCTGGAAACTTTGTTCTCAGCCAGCCACGAAAGGGGGAAGTCACTTTCCTGCTAGCTGACAGTAATGGCGACGGGATCAGTGATGGCCGTCATACCATTTTTAGTGATCTGGATAACCCTCACGGACTGGCTCTCTATAAAGACTGGCTATACATCGCTGAGCTTGGCGCAGTGGGTCGAGTTAAATTTGATCAGACCACAGGCAAAACCCAGGGCGACTATCAGAAAATTATCACTGACCTGCCGACCGACGGAGGTCACTGGACTCGTACCATCCGTTTTGGGCCAGACGGTCTGCTTTATCTGTCTGTTGGCTCCAGCTGCAATGTTTGCATTGAAAAGGATAAATTGCGCTCAACCATCAGCCGTTATCAGCCTGATGGCAGCGGAAGGGAAATAATAGCTACCGGGCTGAGAAACTCAGTGGACTTTGACTGGGATAAAAACGGGCAACTGTATGCCACAGATAATGGCCGCGATTTCCAGGGTGATGACTTTCCACCCGATGAGCTGAATAAGATTGTTGTCGGTGGCTTCTATGGCTGGCCTTTTGCCAATGGTGACAATGTACCGGACCCGGATTTTGGAAAAGGGCATGAAACAGAAATCGCCAAAGCCATTGTACCCTACCACAAGTTTCGGGCTCATAACGCGCCCCTGGGTATCCAGTTCTATGATGGCGGTGAAGCTCCTGCACTGAAAGGGACTGCCATGGTGGCACTTCATGGTTCCTGGAACCGATCCGTGAAAGATGGCTACAAGGTGGTCAGCCTGCATTGGGATAAGAACGGAAAGGTTGAAGAAAGAGACCTGGTCACCGGCTTTCTGAAAAACGGCAATGTGATCGGTCGGCCTGCTTTTGTTGAACAGGGCCAGAAGGGTGAAATCTATATTACGGATGATTTCAGCAAAGTGGTTTATCGTCTGGTTTACCATCCCTGAAGATATGTAACTGAGAGGCTGCCTGAGTCAGCCTCTCTTAATAACACGGAAGTGGAAGGCACTCATGGAAGCTTTGATTAACTCACCATTGATGATCTTTTTAGCTGGGCTAATCAGCGTTATGGGCTTTATACGTGCTACCAAAAAAGATGCGGATGATGATCTAGCTCCGGAAAAAGTCAAAGCACTCAGCGATTATCTAATCGGAGCCACCCAGATGAAAGCGGGGACATGGATACCGGATTTTGTCTATGTCTTTGACCGATTTTTTCATTATAAAAATTCTGAAAGCAGTCGATGCCTTGTCCTTTCGACATTCATATCGGTTGGATCATTTTTTTTAATCAGTACACTCCTAAGCTTAAACTCAAATGCAGAGTGGTATGCCATGCTTTTTCTGGCAGTCCTATTCAATGCGCCTATTGACTATATCTGTTTACTGACAACGAGAAAATTTCTGGACTCTTCACTTCCTATACCCATTCTGATCGCTGTAAATGCCACAACTACTTTCTTTCTGGCACACTTATGGGTACTTTCAACCTTCCTTTTATTGGATGGAGGATTTGTTCATCCCTATGTCTTCTTTAATATAGCGGTTGAACATTTCAGTACTTCTTTAGACTGGCTCAATGGCGACCTTAGAAATGGGGACATTTTTATTTTTACAAGCTTTACTACCTCTATCTGGCTTTGGTTGTATGGGCTGTCATATTACACACTGAAATTGCTAACCTCCATTCAACTAATCATCAAAACTTTAACTCGATTCTGCAGTTTTTCTCACTTGACAATCAGGTTGCATCCAATAATTCAAATTTCCCAGCATGAGATTTGAGTGATTCCGTAGGCTCCCGTTTACCAAGATCTCGCCCCGCCATATGC
>NZ_JBPCXO010000558.1:0-14787 GCF_051008435.1 Endozoicomonas sp.
CGGATTTGGCCATTTTCTATGATTCTTTTCGTTGAATAGCTCGCTATTCGCCTCAAATAATCATAAAAACTGTCTCAAACCGGACTTTTTCTCGCTACGGTCGGCTAAGTCCGACAGACTCCTAGGCCAGCGCATGCAAAAGTAACTTCATGAATCAAGACATGAACAGTATTGAAAGATGAATAGAGAGAGCGATTCGTTTGGTGCTAATTCGAATCAGGGTGAGTATAGACAGTGAGCAGCGAGCACAAGAAAAAGGCTACTCCACAAAAAAGCCGGCCACTCTGGCCGGCTTCTTACATCAGGGACGTGTTTCTAAGAAAGAATTAAGACTTTTGTTTTGGTTTTACGTACAGCACTAGATTGTGATCAACAATTTCATAGCCATGTTTATCCGCAATTTCTTTCTGGCGACGCTCAATTTCTTCATCAATGAACTCGATGATTTCACCACTCTCCATACAAACCATATGATCATGATGCTCACCCCTTGCCAGTTCGAACACCGAGTGCCCACTGTCAAAGTTATGCCTGATAACCAGACCAGCCCCTTCAAACTGGGTCAAAACCCGGTAGACAGTGGCCAGACCAACATCTTCTTCTGCATCGAGGAGAGCCTTGTAGACATCCTCTGCGCTCATATGAAGGCCCTGGGAGCCTTCAAGAATCTGAAGGATTTTGACACGAGGCAGCGTGACCTTCAGACCCGCTTTGCGCAACTCTTGATTTTCCAACACGTTTCCCTAACCCTTAGCAATTAGCAGGTAATCCCTGCTATTATCTCATTTTTAAGCCGCAAATTCATTTTCGAAGAAGATAGTGGAAGTCTGAAACCGATGCAAAAACGTCCAGCCCTGACCACAGTTGTCCTCACTGCCGCTGCTCTTCTGGCTGGATGCGCCAGTTCTACAGACAGTGGCTCAAAACTCATCAGCTTTCCTGGCGTCTACAAGATCGACATCCAGCAGGGTAATGTAATTACCCAGGAAATGGTCGATCAGCTCCGCCCGGGAATGACCCGCAACCAGGTCCAGTATGTTATGGGCACTCCTCTTATGGAGGACGCCTTTAACCGAGACCGCTGGGACTATATCTCCAGCATGCAGCCAGGTGGCGGTAAGCGCACCCAGCAAACCCTGACCATCTTCTTCAAGGACGACAAGCTTTCTTCTATTGAAGGAGACCTTCGTCCCGCTGTAGGTGAATCACCTTAAGCAGCCTTGCCATTATAGAAAGGGCAGCTCATTTTCAGGATGCAGCTGCTTCTTTCTTGAGTTTTGCTTTCTCCGCACGCTTCTTGCGTACTTCTTTCGGATCAGCAATCAGTGGTCGATAGATTTCTATCCGGTCACCTTCCTTTACAGACTGGTCTGCAGGCCTGATAACCGCTTTGCCAAAGATACCCAGTTTAACAGAGTTCCAATCAATCTCTGAAAAGAACGACTGCATGCCGGATTGTCTGGCGGCATCTAGCACAGAAGTACCTTCTTTGACCTCAACGGTTAAAATCCGATAGTCTTCCGGCTTGGCGTAAGCCACCTCGATGCTCACCCTGGATTCTTCACCCGGTTCTGACCGGCTATTATTTTCAGCCATAAAGCTGCTCCGCTCTTTGACAAAAGGCGTCAACCATCTTGTTCATTGCCTTATTGAACACGGCCCCTACCGTAGCTCTCAAGAGTGGGTTGGATATTTCAAAGTCCAACTCCAGAGACACTTTGCAGCCCTCATTACCTAAAGGTTTGAATGTCCAAACCCCATTCAGCTTTGAGAAAGGGCCTTTCAGCAACGACATCTCAATAGACTGGTTTTCCACCATTCGGTTCCTTGTGGAAAACTCGTAACCCAGACTCCCCTTGGACAGTTCAAGAACGGCTTCAATCACCTCTCCTTCCTGCTTCAGTATTCTGGCCCCTGAACACCAGGGCAAAAACTCAGGATAACCTTCAACATCAGCCACCAGGGGATACATCTTTTCTACCGGTTGCATGATCAGGGCTGAACGGGAGACTCTTGGCATGACGCACTGCAAATTCAGAAAAACAAGGGCCAGCGAGCATAACATATTGTTAAAGCTATTGCTTTCAGGCTGAAGCGGCCTGGATCCGCTTCAGCCCCAATGGCATGGGCCGATATTTGGCAATGAAAAGCCGCTTCAGAGATCTCACCCATGCAGGTAAACAACGCAACACCACCAGACGGGCAAGACCCTGTTAAACCCAGCATCACCTACCAAATGCTCAATGCATTATACAAATATCTTCTGGTCAAGCCTGTGAACGTTGCCAGAAGACTGATTGGATTAGAGCCTGCCGAGATCAAACCTTTAAAGTTGTTTTTCATAAAAAAGTTATTGGGCAAAGGGAGCGAAGGTCAGGTTCATTGCCCCTGAGCTTGAATCCTGCGTTACAGGTAAGCCATGGCTGGGTATCAAAGGATCAGTGGATCTCTCCAAATCCTCCGCCTGGAGCCTTGCAGCCTGTTTTGCCGAAATCATGACAAGAGAGCAACTGTTTAAGCCTAAGGACATTTTCAAAAGGATCAGTGGCTTTCCCAAAACACCAGAAGATATGTAAGCGCCTGCCAAACCCCATCTACCCAGCCTGACCACCATCCCGGATACTGAAGCCTCCAAGCTTTCAGGAGGCACTATGTCTGATAAACGCCCATTCTGGTTCCATCACATCGAAGCCTGGCAGCAAAGCGGAGTTTCACAGGCAAAGATGCCCGTCAACACGAACTGTCCCTCTCAACGCTTGGTTATTACCGGCAATGCTATCTGAAGGAAAGTCCGACTGAGCCAGTACAAACGCCGGTCTCCCTGCTACCCGTGAATGTTGCCGATGAAGCACCGGTGTAACAACCCGCTCAATCCAGAACGGGCATTACTCTGACCAGTCCCGGCGGGTTCCGTATTGAGCTGGCTCCCGAGTTTGACCCACAGGCTTTGCAGACAGTCTTGCGTATTCTGGAGGCAGCATGATTGGCGATGTTTCCTCCCTCCGGGTTTATCTGGCTCCGGGCGTGACCGATATGCACAAGTCCATCGACGGTCTCGCCCTGATTGTGAGCGAGCTACTGGAGCTTGACTCGTTTTCAGAAAGTTTATTTGTGTTTTGCAACCGGGGGCGGAACAAGCTCAAGATTCTGCACTGGCAAACCAATGGCTTCTAGCTGCATTACCGTCGTCTTGAGAAAGGCCGGTTCAAATGGCCTGCAACGGGTTCGCCGGACGAAGTCGTAAGCATCACCCGACGGGAACTGAACTGGTTGCTGGATCCTGCAACAGAAAACGGCCCATCGCCCTATGATTCACCAAAACGTTGTTTGATGGTGATTGCCATAATCTGACTCAATGAAAAGGCGACAGGGTTTGCCGGATAATGATCGTTATGAATACGATCACAGTCCCAGCCCAGGCCTTTGAAGATCTTCAGCTTGAAAATACTCAACTAAAGGCAAAACTCGCCTGGTACGAAGAACAGTTCCGCCTCCAGAAGCATCAGCCGTTTGGTGCTTCCTGCGAACGCTTTGAAGGTCAGGGGCTGCTGTTCAATGAGGCAGAGGCTCTGGCTGAAGAAGAGTCAGACGAGCCCGAAGTTCAGCAAGTCCCCGCCCATGAACGTAAAAAGCCGGTCAGAAAACCACTGCCCAAAGACCTGCCCCGTGAAGTGGTGGAGATCGACATTGCTGACGCAGACAAACAGTGCGACTGCTGCGGAGGCGAGCTCAAGGCATTTGGCCATGAAACCAGCTGCAAACTGGATGTGCTTCCGGCGCAGGTGAAGGTACTGGAAATCCGTCGTCTGAAATACGCCTGTGCCTGTGAGTCCGACGCTAAAACCGCACCAGTGCCTAAAATGCCCCCCAAAAGCATCGCCACTCCGGGACTGCTGGCCTGGATCATTACCAGCAAATACTGTGATGCGCTGCCACTGTACCGTCAGGAGTTTATTCTCAAGCGCATGGGGGCAGAAATCACCCGTGCGACCATGGCTGAATGGATGATTAAGGTAGCGGCCTTGTTGCAGCCCATTTACGACGCACTGCATCAGCATCTGGTGAAACAGCCTTACCTTCAGGCTGACGACAAATTCATCGGGAATGAATTTGGACTGCTTTAGCAGGTCGCGAAGCGACGAGTCTCAGGACGAGACGAGCAAACCACTTTGCAGGTACTGAAGGAAAAAGACCGGAGCCCGCAAAGCAAATCCTACATGCGGCTGTACCGAACCAGTGAGCAACAAGGCTCACCAGTGGTGCTGTACGATTACCAGACTGGGCGAGATCATGCCTGTCCGCTGGCGTTTTTGCAGGATTTCAAAGGCATCCTGCAATGCGACGGCCATTCCGCCTACAAAACCCTGAGCAGCAAACAGCCGGACATTGAGCTGGCAGGCTGTATGGCTCACGCACGGCGGAAATTCAAGGAAGCCCTGGACGCTATCCCAAAAAAGAAAGGCGACAAGGGTCATAAAATCAGCCGCCCCCCCAGGCACTGAACATGATCCGGCAACTCTACGCCGCCGAACGCCGGACTAAGGACAAGACCACAGGAGAGCGATACGACACTCGTCAAACAGAAAGCCGCCCCATCATGGAGAAACTGCGGCAATGGCTAGAAAAACAAAAGCCCCAAATCCTGCCGGAAAGTAAACTGGGCAAAGCCATTACTTACGCCCTGAACCAGTGGCCGTATCTGTCGCGTTACCTCGACAGTGGTCTAGCCCGGATATTTCATAAACATGCTCCCGCTCTCACTTGCCCTTTGCCGCTCTAAGGGAGTTTTACTCAGTCGACCGTACTCCCCGGTACAGCACTCCTTCGCAAAATCCCATAGAACGACAAATGCCTGCGCGAGATTCGGGGCAGTTTATGAAATATCTGGGCTAGTGGAGATTGATAACAATGCGGCCGAGCGATCCATCAAACCCTTCGTTATTGGCCGCAAAAACTGGATGTTTGCCGACTCTGTTCATGGCGCCAATGCCAGCGCGGTGCTATACAGTCTGGTGGAAACGGCAAAAGCGAACGGGCTTGAGCCGTATGCCTGGTTCAGGTATGTGTTGACCAGACTGCCGCAACTGGAAAAAGGGGCTTGTGTGGAGCACTTGCTGCCTGCGAATCCCAGTGCTGATGATGTAAAGGTAGCGGACTATTTTCGGTAAATGAACGTGGGTTGGGCAAGCCTTTACATTTCAACAAGTACTGAGTCAGATCACAAATAAAGAAACAAAGTCTCTTCCAACTACTACTTTTTGCTGACAAGCCATTAATAAGCATTGCTTCCAACCATGAAAATCAACGCATTATTTTACGCAGCAGCCGCTAGCTTTCTGCTTACGTCGAACACCACAAAGGCTGGTATAGATACATTAACGGGTGGAATCCCTGCCTGGCATGTTGAGTATCTATCTCAATCGAATGGTATTCTCCCCTGGAATAATGAAGACCCTCTTTCGGAACTATTATTCAACCAGCGTACTAAGGAGCTGATCAAGCAACTGTTACCAGAACAACCACCAGCCCCCCTGGACTTGAAACTGGCCTATGAAAAAGAACACCTTGACTATAAAGACCTCAACACGGAACAAGAGGAAGAAGAGCAAGACCCCATCAATAAATATCTAGAGGAACAAAGAAAAAAAGAAGAGGACGCCACATCGAATCATCTAAAAGCACCTTTTGAGCAGGACGACGACGACGACGACGACGATAATACGCTTCAACACCCCGAAGAGCATAACGTTAGTGTCAACCTAGAGACGGTTACCCTCGACCTTTTCATTCCAAACAAACCTGTCAACGACAATGATATACCTATAATGATGCTTGCTGATAACCCACCCAGCGAGAATAAAGACAAAAAAAGTGACGGGGATCAAAGCGATGGGGAAGAGTCTGAGGATGAAAGCGCTGGCACTGAGGCAACCTCTCAGCCTACAACAGATTCTAATGTTCGTGCAGTCGTACCCCTCACGGTTGAGCAAGAAAATATCAGTGAAGAAGAACTTTTTGCTGATTCTCCGCCCCCTGGTTTCCTAGCTAATACCTATGGATGGTTACCTGGAATCGTAACAATGGTGGTCAGTGGAGCAGGTACTTATGCCACCAGTACTGTGACCCAATCCAGATTCATTCAAGGCCTTGTCTTTGTGACCTTATTCACAGCAAGCTATATTTATCAAAAATTTGAAGAGTTATCACATAGGCCCGAGTGGTTTATCGATAAAAACGGTATTTTACGGGAAGCCATCATATCCACTGGCCACGAGGCAGTTTATCGCCGTTCAGCCAGTTCAGCCAGTTCAGAAAGCTCGGACACCTCAACGCCTGCTGGTAGAGCCATGCAAGGCATTGATCTCACAAAACTGTTCGCAGAATTCTGCCAAAAGTTAAAAATTCGTGAAGACCAGTACAGCACAGCTCTGGCTGCATTTTATCTGGGAGCTATGACAGCTTGGTCTGGCTCAGAGTCACTTCGGTTAGAAGATACTGACCGTCCTGACCCTGAATTGATGAGGAAATACATTCTCCGCGCCGCCATAGAAGTATTACGTCAACAACGGCGTTTAGAGACAGAGGTCACAGAGGTTGAAGATCCAACAACTGTAGAACTTCACCCAGATCGAGTCACTGGAACAGAAGTCGCTCAGAGAGATCGAAAATCGAAGAAACAAACCATTATTTTAACCGCCACTGGCAATATCCAAGAATTTGTTCAGCGAATGAAGCAGTTGGCCAGCGGTTTCTACACTCTCAGTAATCAAACTGCCGTCCTGAAAGTCGATCATTCCACTGAAGGTCAGACTTATACGGTTTTCTATCTAATGATTAAAAAAGAATTTTATTTCACGAATGAAGCGCATTTGGCTCGTTACCTGACTGCTTTCCACCAACAAGTCATTGCCAGCCCCATCCCCTTTAGTGAGCTCTTTAGAAGTCTATTTGGTAACACAATGATGGTCGGTGGCTATGATGAAGCGTTCGAGTTTATGGAATTTGATATTAACTCCCCGCCTACCAAGGAAGAGTTCAAAAAGCGCTACCGAAAATTGGTCAAGGAAATGCACCCCGATAAAGACAGAGACAATCCAGAGGCTCACAAAAATTTCCAAAAGCTTCAAGAGTCTAAACTTAAAATTGAAGAGTATTTATCAGACCTAGAAAGCCCCGATTCTTGAAATTCATCTGACCGAACGAAAGAAGAATCCTTGTTAGCTCTGGCAGCACGCGCTGCTAGAGCTATCGGGTCATGCGACAGACACCGCATTAGCCATCAATGTATCGATCCTGGCTACCCGGGGTAAAGTCTGAGCATCCAGGGTGTCAGACAGCTCCATCGCCCAGTTTATCCAACCTCGGTAGTCCCTTTCAAAATGAGCATGAGGCACATCAGATCGATCACAGATGTCGCAACGCGCTATCAATATCTTCGTAAGCGCATGGCAATAACCATGCGCTTACGAAGATATTGACTACCAGCGCTGCATCCATCGCTTCTTCAAAAAACATAATGCCCGTTTTTCCCCGGAGCTGGCCATGCTACTCAAAGGCATGCTGCACTCAGACCCCGCTCAGCGAGCGGATCTTCCGGAAGCACACGCCCGGCTCGAAGGTGCTATCAGCCGATTCTTCTGAAACAAAAAAGCCGGATACAACAGCATCCGGCTCTTATCAACTCACGATTTAAACTAGCGTCTAATCATTTCAGAGCAGTGTACAGAATCAGGGCCACTGCAGCAGGCACAATGATACGGGTCGCAAAGCGCCATACATTGAACATACCTACGCTCATAGCCAGCTCGTTAGACATAACAGAACGCTTCAGAATCCAGCCAGCAAAGATCGCTGTCAGCGCACCACCCAGTGGCAGCAGGAAAACGTCAGTCATGTAACCAGCCAGATCAAAGATGGTCTTATCGAAGAATTTAACGTCGGTCCAGATGTTGAAAGAGAACACAGAACCCAGGCCTACCAGCCAGATTGCGCCACCAATCAGACAAGTTGCCAGTACGCGGTTCATTCCAAAACGTTCAGTCACCCATGCCAGAGAAGGCTCAATCAGAGAAATTGCTGAACTCAGTGCCGCAATACCCACCAGAGCAAAGAACATAAAGCCGAGAATAGCGCCGCCTGTCATGTTCGCGAATGCAGAAGTCAGGGATACGAACAGCAAACCTGGGCCAGCTGAAGGTTCCAAACCGTGAGCGTAAACAATCGGGAATACGATCAGGCCGGAAACAATCGCCATCAACGTGTCCAGGAAAGCTACGTTCAGAGCCGTACGGGGAATAGAGTTATTCGCTGGCATGTAAGCACCGTAAGCCATCAGGGCACACATACCCAGACTCAGGGTGAAGAACGCCTGACCCATAGCAGCTACCACGGCTTCGCCAGTAATCTTGCTGAAGTCCACGTCGAACATGAAGTGGAAACCACGCATGAACTCGCCGGTGGCCAACATGCTGTATCCCAGCATGATAAACAACAGAACGAACAGGGTTGGCATCATGACCTGCAGGCCTTTCTCCAAACCTTTATGAACACCACGGGCAGTGATCAGAACAGTGATGACCATAAACAGGGTGTGCCACAGAATCTGCCTTGGTGCAGACTGCGTCAGTGCCTCAAACTCACCCCCCACCTGGTCAGCATTCATACCATTGAATACGCCGGTCAACAGATCCCAGGCATAAGAAAGAGCCCAGCCAGCGACCACAC
Source organism: Endozoicomonas sp. (assembly GCF_051008435.1). Lineage (GTDB taxonomy): Bacteria > Pseudomonadota > Gammaproteobacteria > Pseudomonadales > Endozoicomonadaceae > Endozoicomonas_A. Next base: position 8,725 of record NZ_JBPCXO010000558.1, read on the forward strand.
TGTAAAAGGTCAGAATGATGAAGCCGGTTAACATCCCCATCCAGCCAATGACTTCCCAGCCACGGAATACACCCGCGTCACTGGTCAGTTTACGCATGGCATTCAGAGGGCTCAGACGGGTTGAGCGACCAATGGCTGTTTCAGCCATCAGCAATGGAACACCTACCAGTGCGATACACAGCAGATAAACCATGACAAAGGCACCACCGCCGTATTGGCCGGCGATGTACGGGAATTTCCAGATATTACCCAGACCAATAGCAGAGCCAGCCGCAGCCAGCATAAATGTCCATCGGTTATTCCAGGTCTTGCGCGAGGCGGCTGGATTTTGTCCTGACATGAGACTCCTCAATGATGTACAGCTAAAACTTATTGAGTAACACTTTAATTACAGTGTGTTGTAGGAATACATCGCACAACCACACCGCATTAAATTGAAAGCCGCCCGGACTATTCAGTCTCAAAATTGACAATCAGGAAAAGGAACTCAAACGACAACCAGCCTGAAGAAGAGAGGGCATCATTACTAACAGCCAGGGACTTAAATGACAGCCTGCTCAACACCATAAAGACAGCTACCATGAAGCTTTTACTGGAGCATATGGGCGACGGTGAGCATTGTATCTATTTGTTTTCTCACCTCAACCACTTTTTCCTCTATTCACCTCAAAAAAAGAAAGATCCACCAAACAAAACATCACAGCCAGTCTATTCCCCCAAAAAAACCTCACCCCCAGATAAATACGAGAAAACCACTACTTTCCAGCCAAGAGATGAATAAGCAACCGTCATAAGCAACGACTGGTTTTATAGTGTATCCGCGTTATAATCCGCGTCATGGCTAAAAGATCGAAAAAAAGCGGTAAAGGCGACTCATCAATTGTCGTCAACAAAAAAGCCCGTCATGACTACCACATAGATGAGTCATTTGAGGCGGGGCTTTCACTGGCAGGCTGGGAAGTCAAAAGTCTTCGCATGGGTAAAGTGCAGCTGGTCGACAGCTACGTTCTGCTCAAAGATGGCGAAGCCTGGTTAATTGGCGCCCAGATAACTCCATTGGATACAGCATCCACACACGTTGTGGCGGACCCGTTGCGCGACCGTAAACTGCTGCTGCACAGAAGAGAACTCGCCAAGCTGTTCTCGGAAACCCAGCAGAAAGGCCACACCTGTATCGCCATCAAGCTTTACTGGAAAGGCCATTTGGTTAAGTGTCAGATAGCACTTGCCCGAGGCAAGAAAGAGTTCGACAAGCGAGCGGCTACCAAAGAGCGTGAATGGAACATTGAAAAGCAGCGGGTAATGCACCGAGGCTAAATCTCTTCAGTGGCAGGCTTACCTGCCACTATCACCTACCTTTTCTCTTCCTTTTACTGAGCCCTACTCCAACCTGACTGCTACGACCTGTTTATTCTCACAGGTTTGCCATACTGAAGAAAAAGCCTGGAAGCAGCCAGATGACAAGGATTAACGGCCACCACACCAAAACACCGCCCTCACACCGTAGAAAACGCAGCCCGGTTCATGCCAACAGCGGCAAAACTCAAAAGGGCAAGCAGGTCAGTCTTAGCCCCCCCAAAAAAGCATGCGCGCGCTTATATTGTTAACAGCCAGACAGGCTTTCCTGCCATTAGAGCCAAAAGCAAAGAGATCGGCCCAGTCAGTAAGCGGATAGAAGATAGGCAAAGCCGTATTCTCGAGGCTGGAACGGGCGCATTCACCCGGCGTCAAATCAAACAAGATGAACTCATTGGCTGTTTTCAAGGTCAAGCGGCTTATGCCATGGAAGTCGCAGGCCACGATGTCTGCATGCTCACATTGGAAGGCAACCGGGTCAGACTTCTCAGCTCTGCCACCCATTTAATCTGGACCTCCAATATAACCAAAGAATTTCCACAGCAAGACCAATCTACTGTCAGTCTGAAGTATGGAGTCCATGTTGAAGGGCTTTTGAAGTTCATTAACTACGACAAATCTGTAGCCAACGTCAGAGCCAAACCTTACATCAAGTCGGGTACAGTTATTGAAGGCACAAAAGAGGGTGAAGAGCACTACTTCATGAAGCCCTCAGCCTCATTGAAAGACTGCATCGCGATCGCGGCATTGGCAAACCAGGAAATTGAGCCGGGTACCGAGCTTTTTCTGGATTATGCTCCAGAAGCACAAACCGTCGATTTTGAGAAAATGGACGAATGCCCCTCCCAAAACCTTCTCCCGGAACAAAAAGCCGCACTGCTGCAATTGGCCAAAAGCATTAACCCCAGAGTGGGTGCCGCAAGCCACCAGGATGACTGGTTGATCACTGCAAAAGAAAGAGACGTCAGTCCGTCGCTCGGTACTCTGGATGACTCTTCCTCTTCATCAGGCAGTCTTATCTCCAGAAACACATCAGAAGAATCGTCTCCCTCCCCCATGGAGGTTAATGATGAAGAAATTGATCAGGAGCCGTATTTTATTGGCGAAGAAACCGATGACGAATCATCAGACGATGGTCAGGAACCTCCAGACGAAGAACCACCTGGCAAGGACTCCAGCTGCATAATTCTATGACAGATGTCTTCTTTTGTTTATTCCAAGTATAAATAACCAGTTGACTTGTTTAGCATTTTTTGAAATAAATAGCCTCTGGTTTCACCGGGGGCGATCTGGATTCGACGACGGTACTGAAACCTTAGGTGCATGTCGAGCACGTAGTGGTGCTCGTAAATCAAATCACTACAACCTTTTAGTTGCTAATGAAGACAACTACCAAGGAGCTCTGGCAGCTTAAACCCTGCCTGCTCCCGATCACTCTGACTTGCCTGTTGGTTGGTACTGATCGCAATTGCAAACGGGATCGCCATGCTGTCTGCCTGAGGCTGACTGGTTAAACTTTTTCAGGATCGCGTAGTGTCACCCTGCCCGTTGGGTCGTTCTGCGTTAACTTAAAAACGGATTCTAAACATGTAGAGCCGAAGGCGTAGGATCGGCGGACGCGGGTTCAATTCCCGCCGCCTCCACCAATAAATGAAAAAGCCCTATGTCGCGAGACATAGGGCTTTTTCATTTATGATGCAGCAGGGAATTGCAAGACCGCGTAGCGGGTTCACAAAATCGTCCGGAACGATTTTGGACAGCTTTAGCTGGCCCGCAGGGTGAACTACAGGACAGTAGTTCACAATTCCCGCCACTTGACTGACAGCGCACTCCTCCCTTATAAGCAGGTTGACCCCACATTTTTCTAAAGGCATTATTCGGGCATACCTTTTTCAGGATAGAAAGGCATTACAAAGAACAAACCGGTATTACTCTAAGGATTAGCTATGAATGCCGAAGCACATATCCCCGCCAAGACAAAGCTTGAGTATGCTATCCAGCGCTATGAGAATCACATAAAGAAGACGGGTAAAGAGCCTACTCCTGAGCAAAAGGTTCACCTGGCTCGGGAACGTATGTATGTAGAGAATCTTGCCCAGATCACTGAAAGGCTAGAAGAATACTTTGGTGTAATTGAGAAACCTAAGTACAACATGCTTAACGATGAACACCAAAGCCAACGCCTGGGTGAGAACATGCGGGCAAAAGGTCGTGCCAAGCCCACTGAAAGGTATGATGCTCATGCCATAGTCTCAGGAACACATGTCCGTGCAGCAATCTCCCGACTTAAACTATCTGAAACTCGGGTAGGACTGGATGATCCTGATAATGGTGTTTGGCTACCACGCAGTGGAAATGACTCTAGAAAATCTAATTGCAGGGCAACACCTGGGGCAGTCCCACACAGTCGAACACATAGAAAGACTTATTATAGATGGGTAGAACAAAAATTGTTTCCTTTAACCAGCTACAAATTGGTTAAGGAAAAACTTCGACAAATTGGTAATGACCTAGAAGCTGGGGATATACCAAAACATATTCTTGCTGAGATGAAGTATGACGATCTACAAAGTACTTAGTGATGACAACTACTCTGAACTCTTTCCTGACGTTGTGAGCATGGTACAAAAATTGAACAACCTTCATGAGTTTATGGACGCGGATCGTAACTTAAAACCTAAGCGTCCTCACTGGGCTATTCATGAAGGCATAGTCGAAGGCAAGCAGCCCTTGGCTCAAATCAGTATGCCTCACCTTCGTCAACTCATGCTATCTGATGCAGCAAAAACGGCTATTGGTGAAGAGATTTCCTCGTATGGGGAGTTTCTACCTGTCACCTATAAGGGGGCAAACTGGCACCTTTTCAATCTGCTAAACCCTATAGAAGCTGATCAAGAAAGCAGCATTCTCAACAAACATGAGGAAGTTGAAAGTATAAGTTTCAAAGATAAAGACGTTGATGGACAAATTCTCTGGTCATCCCCCTTCGGGAATCATAGTGAGATCTACTGCTCTCAACGCTTCGTGGATTTAGTTGAATCCTCCTCATTGAAAGGTGTTCGCTTTCAACAAATTTGACCTCAACTATGCACTGAAAACATCTTCCACATGGGCTCTTAGAGATGAGCCCTGTCCATTAAGTGCCTCAAAATTGTACGAAGCAGCTGTAATCAGTAATATCCGCTAATCATTGCAATGCATCTCGATAGAATGATGAACAGAAGCGCCTACGAAAGCCACATGAATGCCTCAAACATTGAAGGGAGTGGTAAAGCTTCATCCTATTTAAGAGCCCTTGACCTCCTTGGACAGATGATACTTCAGAAGCCTCAAGGCTTTGCAGACTGCAATGATATCTGGAATGTAACATCTACTGATCGATTGGAAGAGCTTCGTTTGAAGGTAGTGGAAGAACAGAAGAAAGGAAAAGGCAGCGTCTGGAATCTTCATGACACCCCTAAAAGCTACTTAACCAATGGCTATTGCTCCGCAGCTTTAAGAAGCTATCAGCACTTTTTAGTAAAGCACCTATATGAGCAACACCTTCTCGAAGAGTTTCATCAACATTCTGGAAGTGATTCAGATTTAGCTGAAAAATTAGATCAGAAAGTTAACATCCCTGAATACTTGCAACTAGATTACAGAAACCTAGAAGGTACAGATGTCGTTCAATCTGTCACCGTGAGGAGAAACCAGAATGTTTTTCGCAAGATCATTCTTGAGATATACGATCAGAGTTGCTGTATTACTGGACTAAACATTCCTACTGTAAACCGGGCAAGCCATATCATACCCTGGTCTGAAGACAAAACTAACAGGATGAACCCCAGTAATGGCTTATGCTTGTCTGCCACTTATGACGCTGCGTTCGACAGAAACCTGATCAGCCTAGACGATGACTATCGGATCATCCTCTCAAAAGAAATCAAAGAGCATTTTGATAGTCAGAGCGTTACCGAATACTTTTTGAAGAAAGAGGGTCAGCCCATTCTGCTACCAAAGCAGTATGAGCCTGATAGATCATTGCTTGCTCATCATAGGGAAAAGGGGGATTTCTGAGGGATAGAGAAACTGCATACAGCCTCGTGATGTAGTAAGTAAGTCATTCAGACCTGACACTAGCCAATACACCCGCCAGGTCATACACGCCAACTTTGTTGAACTCAGTAGCTTCCGCATTGAGTGCATTTCTAATACTCAGAAGCCAATGGTTTGGGCCAGTTTGATGACAGCTCCTCACCCTTGCACCGTAGATCACCAAAGACTTCATCATAATCATTATCGACTAGGACAAAAGCAGCGTAGTGAATGGTATCTGCTGAAAAAAATACTTTTTCATCTCATACTCATTGCAACTTCTTTAGGCAGACATCGTTTTTCCCACCTACAACTTCCATAAAGCAAACGGTTAAAACAACATTTTATGCGCGTAAAAAAGAAGAACACCAACACTTAAATGCGCATAAAAGTGCTTCCTTTTGTATTACATTTCTAAAATCAAAGCTGTCCTGGGTTGATTCTTTAGGCCTTGTTCTCTGCACGCCAAGTGTTGCTTAAACAAAAAGGGGCGGATACAAAATATATTCTTGCCTTTATACTACGCCTGCAGATTCAAACGCCTTTAACCCACAAAAAGAACTTTAATCAGGAACTCTCCATGACTCAATTCGATCACGACACTAAAGAGTTCCTCTCCCAACCCTTTGA
>NZ_JBPCXO010000559.1:0-2164 GCF_051008435.1 Endozoicomonas sp.
GCTGGCAGCCAGGCTGTAACGGTATATTGCTTGCGTGGATTGAGTTTGATGATGTGGTCTACATTACTGTGGTTTGCTATCTCTCTGCGAGTATCTTCTGCGTCATGTCCGCTGTCGAGTCGCAGTATTACCGGCGCTTGGGTAACACGACGAAGTCTGCGTAATACAGTGTTTAGAAAGGGCACGAAATCATTCTGGGAATGTTGTGAGCCAGGGCGAAGTTCAGCACCTATACACCAGCCCTCTTTTCCCACATAAGACATAATAGGAGCAAAGCCGTGGAAATGTTTGTATGTCCATTGCGAACCTTCTTTTTGGGTTCTGCTGTTATCCTGCGGAGTAACGTCTATATCCAGAGGAATATGCTGAAGGTGATCCAGTTCTTTAGAAAGTGGGGAGATCGGCGCACCCAGTTCTAACAATAATTCTGGAAGTGCCTCTTCAATTAACGGAATCAGTTGAGTGGCATCTTCATTAAAACGCTGACGCAGCCTGCTGGCAGACGGCATTTGCTTAATGCCCATACTGCGCTTGAACCAATCATCATGGCGATAATGATCAATGGCATCAAAATCAGTTTTACCCAAAGCCAATAAGCCGATGAAAGCACGAACCAGGTCAATATTGGGGATGCCATGGCGCTTCTTGATAGAGCGCAGTGATTTTTTTAGGGATGTCTTCTTGTTCAGGGCGTGACCCACAAAATACAGGCCAGCTGCAGGAGTATAAAATTCCGTGTCGGATTGCTCAAATTTCAGTTCCACAAAAATACACTTATAGGGTGAAAAATCAGATGAGCAAATATTAGCCTACAGATTTTGCTATGACTGAGTTTTTGGTAAATTTAACGATCATGAACTCACGGATTCAGGGTAGTGAGTTTTATTTTGGTATTCAGACCCTCAACTATGCCACTGGAATACGCCTTTTTTGCCCTGAACCAGTTCAGGATGAGAGGCTTGTGTCGTCGAACGGTTTTAGCGACCTTTTTCATCGGCTCTATCTTTGATCGCATGACTCTTGCACACCAACGATCCAGATATTTACCTGCCCAGTGTGGTGAGATGTAGTCCCAGAAGACTTGAAACTCTTCTTTGAGCAGATAGGCTCTAACACTTTTCAGGTTGTACTGGAGCACTTTCTTCAACTTGATTTCTTCTTTCTCGGACAGGTTCTCCTTCCGTTTGAGCAGGCACCAACGAGTCTTCTTTAGAACAGGTTCATAACCGTCTGCCTGAAGTTGCTTGTGTTCTGATGCTCTGACTTCATCAATGGCCTTATTCAGCATGGCTACAATATGAAAGCGATCCAGGATATGAAGTGCCTGGCTGGCAAACTCAGCGATGGCTTTTACATAAGGCTTCCACATATCAGAGCAGACATACTCCAGCTGCTGACTGCGCTCTGGACCCAAGAAAGAGAAAAAGCTTCTAATGGTGGCTTCGGTACGTTCCTGACCAACCCATAGCAGCCGGGTGCAGCTGCGATCAATCTGATAAACCACTGTCAGGTATTTATGACCAACCTGGTAAGCCACTTCATCAACACCAATAGCCTTGATATTGTCGAGTGAGCGATGTGCTTTACCCCACTCAACGACGTACTCCACAGCATGAAATACTTTTTCCCATGAGGTATTGAAAGTACTGGCAACCTCTTTCCAAGACAGCTTTCTGGCCCAGTTTGCCAGAAACTGCATATAGACTTTGGTCAGCTCCTTCTTGCCCTCAGCCCATGGAACCTGCTCAACCTTTACGCCACAGGTTTTGCATTGAACACGGCGCATTTTGTAGAGCAAAAAGACCCTGATTCCCCAGAGCGGGATAAACTCAAAGCGGCGCTCGGCCAGATGATCATAGCCTGGTGCTGGTTTTTGGCAGCCGGAGCAGAGGGCACGACTATTCTTCCTGGGAACCACTGTGACATCGAACACATCCTCACCCTGACAACTGCCAAACTGGACATCCTGATAAACAAATGACTTGAGTTTATGAACTTTATTGAGGATAGTTTTTATTAGCATCAGCGATGTTTCTTATACTCGATTCTGCAGTTTTTCTCACTTGACAATCAGGTTGCATCCAATAATTCAAATTTCCCAGCATGAGATTTGAGTGATTCCGTAGGCTCCCGTTTACCAAGATCTCGCCCCGCCATATGCCTA
>NZ_JBPCXO010000560.1:0-21740 GCF_051008435.1 Endozoicomonas sp.
TGGGAGAGTACAGGCGAGTTGCTTCCAGCCAGAAAGACCAAAGGCGGTACACGTTATTATGACGTGGCTGAACTCATGGGATTCAGCAACGAAGCTGCACCCACGCTCTGCTACTGCCGTGTATCCAGCCACGATCAAAAAGCCGATCTGGACAGGCAGCAAGAACTACTGGAAGCCTATTGCTCTGCCAAGGGTTGGCGGACTCAGGTGATCCGTGATCTTGGCTCCGGCATGAACTACCGAAAGAAAGGTCTGAACCAGTTGCTTGAGCTGGTCATGAAGCGGCAAATCAAAAGGCTGGTATTATCCCACAAGGACAGACTGCTTCGGTTTGGCGCTGAGCTGGTCTTTTCGCTCTGTGATATACAGGGCATTGAAATTGTCATCATCCATAAAGGCGACCAGCCTTCGTTTGAAGAAGAGCTGGCCAATGATGTATTGGAAATCATTACTGTGTTCAGTGCGAGGCTCTACGGCAGCCGAAGCAAAAAACACAAAAAGATGCTGGAGACTCTGAAAGATGTTGCTGGCACACAAGATTGAGTTGAGGCCCACCGCACAACAGGCAGAGTATCTTGATCGTGCCTGCGGCTCACGTCGCCATGCCTTCAATCAGTTGTTGGCTCACTTCAGTCAGAAAGACGTGAAGTGGTCAAAGAAAGCGGCCAATGAAAAATACCGGGAACTGAGAATAGAGTTTCCATGGTATGCCGAGGTCAGCCAGAGAGTTACCCGTAATACCGTTGACGATCTTCACAATGCTTTTACCCATTTCTTCCGGAGATTGAAGAAAGGCGAGAAACCGGGCTACCCGAGGTTCAAAAAGCGAGGACTGCATGACAGCTTTGCCTTGCGGGAAAAGCCCAAGTTTGATGTTGAAGGCAGGACGCTACGCATTGAGAAGCTCAAAACCCGAATCAAGATGCGGGAGACTCTGCGCTTCACGGGTACACCCTGTCAGGTGACGATCAGCAAACGGGCTGGCAAATATTTCGTTTCAATACTCGTGGATACTCAAGACTACAACCCAAAAGCACAAAGCAATGAGTCCGTAGGCGTCGATTTTGGCATCAAAGATTTGGCTATTTGTTCGAATGGCAAAACCTTTGCTGCTAACCAGAAGTTAAAGCACTCCCTGAAACGTCTGGCTCGCAAGCAGCGAGCATTGAGCCGCAAAACGAAAGGCAGTAACCGCCGTGCGAAAGCCAAGCAAGCGGTTGCCAAACTTCACTATCGCATCAGCAACCAACGTCTAGCCATTCTGCATGAGGTCAGTGACTACCTGACGGCGCACTTCAGCGTTATCACCATTGAAGACCTAAATGTTCGTGGCATGACGAAGAATCATAAGCTGGCCCGTGCTGTGAACGACGCCGGTTTTGGAATGTTGCGCCAGTTCATTGAATACAAAGCCGAGTTGCGGCAACGCGAAGTCGTCATTGCTGACAGGTTCTTCCCCTCCAGCAAGACGTGTAGCGCCTGTGGCTATAAAAATGATGGTGTGGTTCTTGGTGTTGAGTGGTGGGATTGCCCGAAGTGCGAGGCGCATCATAACCGCGACTTCAACGCCAGCGTTAATTTAAACCGATATGGTCGAGACACGTTACAGCTCGACCTTAAACCCTACACAAGAGTGGCGTAAGACATACTCCGGTATGCAGCCGTGTTGACGGTGTAGATAAACCCAGAGAATCACTGATTGTCGCAGGTTTTTAGTAGCGGGGCATCATTCATAATATTCGTAAAGAGCCTATGGATATGGTGACACTCCCTCCATTTTTAAGAACCCTGCTGGTGACGGATGGCACTGTAACCAAGAACTTGGAAGCCTATTTTTGGGAGAATGTGAGTGTTATCAAACAAGGACAAAAGGCTGTTACGCTGGAGCAGGACTTGCCACTGATTAATGCCAGAAAAAGCAGTGAAGTATTCAAGCGCGATGTTCTCTTACAGGGCAGTGAGAGCCAGCATATTTATGCTTTTGCAGAATCCTATCTCAGGCCAGAAGCCCTTCAGGAGGGTTTAAAGGAGCCATTGATCAAAGGCAGTATTGGTATTGGTGAATTACTGCGAGAAACAGGCTTGGAAACCTATCGGGAAATAGTCGACATTGGTCGTGAGATGTACCGGCCTGCCCAGACGAAGCATGAATCTTTCGAAGTAATCTATCGTGTCTATGTGATCTTTATTGGCGGACAGGCTACTATCCAGATCACTGAGCGCTTTCCTTATCAGTTGTTTGTAGAAAACACTCAGTAATTCTCAATTTTGACCTTGCTTCACAAGTTTTATTTATCTGCCCATCCAGTCCATCAGTGGACTGGATACTATGAACTGTTTTATTTAAGACTTTGTTACATTACGTTTAGCTGGCTTACCCAAGCGATCGTTCCACTTTGATACCCTCTGTTCGAATTAATTTATAAGTGAAGAGTTTGTGGGTTCTTAATACCAGAGCAAACTCCGAATGAAACAGAGGTCCACATCCATGTTGCAAAATGCTTTCGGGGTGCTTCAGAAAATAGGGCGGTCATTGATGCTGCCTGTGGCCATTCTGCCAGTGGCCGGTATTCTTCTGGGTATAGGTAGTGCCAACTTTGAATTTCTTCCTGCGTTGTTAAGCCAGATCATGGCTCAGGCAGGCGGTGCAGTGTTTGGTAACCTGCCACTGTTGTTTGCTGTGGGTACCGTTCTGGGTCTGACAGACAACGATGGTGTATCAACTCTGGCAGCCATTGTTGGTTATGTGGTTCTGCTGGGCTCCATGGGGGTTATGGCGGGTGCTCTGGACGTTGAAACGACCACTATCATGGGCATCAACTCCATTGATACCGGTGTTTTTGGCGGTATTCTGGCCGGTATTCTGGCCTCTGTGATGTTCAACCGTTACTACAAAATCCAGTTGCCTGAATATCTGGGCTTCTTTGCTGGCAAACGTTTCGTGCCTATTGTCACGGCTTTTGCTGCCATTGCCCTGGGCATCGTTCTCAGCTTCATCTGGCCTCCTATTGGCAATGCGATTGATGCCTTCGGTGCTTATGCTGTGGAAGGAAACCCAACCCTGATGGGCTTTGTTTATGGCTTCATTGAGCGTCTGTTGATTCCATTTGGTATACACCATGTATGGAACGTACCTTTCCAGATGGAAATGGGTTCCTTTGTTACCCAAACCGGTGAGTTAGTGACGGGTGATATTCCCCGCTTCTTTGCAGGTGATCCGACAGCTGGCTTCCTGGCGGGTGGTTTCCTGTTCAAGATGTTTGGTCTTCCTGCTGCAGCTATTGCCATGTGGCACTGTGCCAAGACCAAAATGCAGAAGCGTGTTGGCGGTATCATGATCTCTGCTGCCCTGACTTCCATGTTGACCGGTATTACCGAACCGATCGAGTTCTCATTCCTGTTTGTTGCTCCAGTTCTGTACTTCATCCACGCTGTACTGGCTGGTATTGCCTTCATGATCACCAACTTCCTGGGGATCAAGATGGGGGCTTCCTTCTCTCATGGTCTTATCGACTACACACTGTTCTTCGGCATTGGCACCAAGCCATTCTGGCTGATCCCACTGGGACTGGCTTATGCAGCGGTTTACTACAGTGTCTTCCGCTTTGCTATTAAGCGCTTCAATCTAAAAACGCCGGGTCGTGAAGACGATGCAGACATGGGTGTGAAAGTAGAAGTGGGTCCTGAACTGGCAGGCAAGCTGATTGTTGCCTTCGGTGGTAACAGCAACATCAAGAGTATTGATGCCTGTATTACTCGACTGCGTGTGGCGGTCAAGAAGCCTGAAAACGTGGATCAGGACGCGATAAAGGCTCTGGGTGCTACCGCAGTACTGGTGGTTGGACAGAACATGCAGGCAATTTTTGGACCACAGTCTGAAAACATCAAGTCTGAAATGCAGGAGCTGGTGAATTCTGGCCAGGCTGTTGAAGGCGTTGCAGCCACCGCATAAATTAGCCCAGTTTATTCGCTTGATATCGAGCCCCCTTTTAGGGGGCTTTTATTTGCAGCAATGTTTTTAATCGTTGCTAATATTCAGCTCCACATACGAAATCTAAGATGGAGTTGGCATGAGGGCTCATGCTGTTTTTTGCACTGGCCGGGCTCTGCCACTTCTTCTGGTCTTTTTTCTACAGAGCTTTCAATCTAAGGCTTTCATTCTTTCCCCTGACTTTCCATTTGATAGAACGCTGTCGTTTCGTTTCATGACGGATTATCAGTATGAGACGGAGAGATCTCAGGAATGAAATACAAGAGAAGGCCGGCAACGAATTGTTATCAGAAGATCTGAGAGCCTGTCTTTCGCTCACTATAATCTGATGTTCCCTAACCCTGATGGAGCAGCTTCAGCCTCAACCATTCTGCCATTTCCAATGGAATCTTGAAGGTCGAGTGCAAGGTTCTGGCAGCATTGATACGAATACTGTCGGAGTGCTTCGGGGCATTGGTCCGGATTCCCACTTTACAGAAGGCACCCAGGCTCTGCTGGTTATTGTTATGGCCCTTCTGATCATTCTTGATCCTGATTTACCGGATAGCAGTCAGTTTTCAGAAGATGGCCTGTCCGGGTTCATCAATGCGACACAGCTTAATCAACTCAATCCCGGCTGGTTGAATATCAGTTCTCCGGCTGCGCTGGAAGGCGTGAGCTGGCCTTCAATTGATATTTTCTTGCCAGTAATTTCAGAGCAAACAAGTTCGATCCAGTTACGTATGACGTGATGATTCATATTGAATTCTGGAAGAACGGTTCAAAGATTTCAAAGCGCTTTAAGCTGTTGGTTCGTCCCGAACAATTGGTTTTATATCAGGCTGCAAAAGATAAAAACTGGTTTCGAAGAGACGATGATGAAGACCGGGATAAACCGCCAGAAGCCAGACAGTCATTACTGAATGCCTTGTTGAGTAGCTGCTGGTCCAGAGCATGTGGTTCCGAAGATAAACAGGTCCAACCTGTTTTAAGCGAACAAACACCGCTCATTCCAAATAGCAGGATGTCAGTGGGTGACACGATCAATGCTACTGAGGGAAATGCTGTTTTGATGCTGCCATTTCATATTCCTCTATTACTGCAGCATAAAATTATGACAGCGGGAGTGAGTCCGTACTGAGCATTGAGGAGCAAACACTGTGGGCTCAGGATTTGTCTTCAGGGAGCTCCAAAGCGACTTCCAACCCTCCTTCCGGATAATTTCTCAGTTTCAGGCGACCACCGTGGATATTGACCAGATGACGGGCAGTAATCAGCCCAAGGCCATTGCCGTCAGGGTTGCAGGATTTGCCATGTTCTAGCCTGAAGTAGGGTTTGAAAACTTCCTCTTCCATGCCATCTGGCAGTCCAGGTCCTTTATCCCGAATACGGATATCAATACATCCTTTTACAGTGGTGAGATAGACATTGGCCTGTTCACCATAAAGCACTGCATTACCAATAAGGTTTTCAAGGCAGCGGCGCATAGCCAGAGGCTTGCCGTTAATGACTGCCTGACAGTTGGCATAAACCTGAACCTGCTGACCCGCTGAGCAGGCGGACTGTTCGATATCTTCTAGCAGTATTTTCAGGCTGATCTTTTCCGGATTCTCATGAATATCGGTGTCGCTGAGAATTTGCAGAGCGCTTTTTACCATCATCTCCAGGTGATCCAGGTCGTGGTTAAATGCGTCTCTCTCATCATCATTATCCAGCAGTTCTGTTCTTAGCCGGAGGCGGGTAATGGGGGTTTTCAGGTCATGAGAAATGCCGGAGAAAAGCTGCTTTCTGTCGTTCATATAATGCTGGATATTCTTCTGCATATGATTGAACGCCTGGGCGGTTGTTTCATACTCACGACAGCCGACTTCTGATACAGGAACGGGTTCCAGGTTTCGGCCAAATGTTTGCGCGGCCATTGATAGCTTTTCAAAAGGGCGAGTCATTTTCTGAATGAGCAGACTGGCAATAAACATCAGAATCAGCATCCAGGCCATGTAAGAAACTTTCAGTGGCTCTGAAAGTCGTTCGTCATTCATCAATGAAGAGTCTGGCATCAATGTGGCAAGGTAGAGCCATTCTCCCTCCCCCACCGGTATTTGAATGACCAGCACAGGCAGGGCTAAGGGTTTGACCAGAAGGCTCTCTTGTCCCCAGCTGTCTGGCAGATCTTTCAGGAGCGTATCGTTGTTAAAAACCTTGAGCGTTTTCGGGCTGGAAAAGGCTATCTGAATTTCCCCCCGGGTTGTGAGGCTGTCTTCCAGAGTTTGCCGAAACACATCCAGAACAACCTGGTGTGACGCAGTATTCTGAAAAGGCTCAATGCGAATAAACTCACGATTGAGCGTCACGAAGTAGCGGGTGCCTCCCATATCTCTGAGCTGATTCAGAATGACATGACGGTAACGGGTGGGCAGCGAGCTGAAATATTCCGCTGTGGCAGACACTCTGAGAGCCATGTTCATGGCAACATCCCTCAGTGCCTGATTCTGATCGTTTCGAGACTGGGTTTCCCATAGGCTGTTGACGATCACCTGGGTGGCGAGAATCAATGCCACCATAACCAGAAAAAACCGACCCGGTAGAGATCGGGGGGTGAAACGATGCAGAAATCTGCTGACTGAGTCTGTTCTCACGGATGAACAGTCTGTGCTTGATGGGAGTGAGTCACCTCGGTAGCTATCAGGTAGCCACTGCCTCTGACTGTTTTGATGATCTCGGAGCTTCGGGCATTTTCACCCAGGCAATGCCGTAGTCGGCTGATATGGACATCAATAAAGCGATCCAGAGGAGCGGAGTCCCGCTTTCGGGTGCTTTCAGCAATGCTGTCCCGGCTCAGAACCTGTCCCGGATGACTGAGAAACAACATGAGCAGGTTGTAGTCTGCTCCGGATAGAGATTGAGTCAGACCTTCCGGAGAGGTCAGTTCTCGGGTGGTAGTATCAAGGCAGAAACTATTGAAATGGAAATAACGCCCTGCGCTCAGAGGCTCTGACAGGGGTTCACTGCGACGGTAAATGGCCTTAATGCGTGCCAGCAACTCCCTTGGGTTAAAGGGTTTGGCCAGATAGTCGTCAGCACCCAGCTCCAGCCCGATGATACGATCCATTTCATCTGAAACTGCTGTCAGCATGATCACCGGTACCCTGGAAAAGGTTCTCAGTTCACGACATACGGCAAAGCCGTCCATGCCCGGCATCATAATATCCAGGATGACCATGGCGTGTCGGGTCACGTCAGCAGGCATTGAGCGAAACAGTTCCAGAAAGCTCTCTCCGTCAGGAGCTGATTCAACGCAATAGCCGTTTTTTTTCAGGTAATTCGCCAGCAGATCGCGAATGGTATCATTGTCATCAACGATGAAAATCGGGGATGGTGAAGTCATGGCTGTCCAGAATAAAGAGCGACCGTACCATTATACGGATGAGCTTTATGGAGGCCTATTGATCTGACGCAATCAAATGAATTGTCGATAAAGTAATCAATGGTCGACGGTTGTATCGACTCAAACAGAGTCTCTTGTCTGTAGCCTTGGGCTTGTTTGGACTCTGGTCGTAAAGTACACTGTAGTGTCGGCAAACTGGCTGTTTCAGCCATGGATCAGAAGTGCTCTTTCCATTGAGAGTCAATAGGAAAGAGCACTTCCACAGTGAACAATTTTGAGAGGTGAGCAGTGGCTCGAGTAACCGTAGAAGACTGTCTGGACCATGTTGATAACCGCTTTGAGCTGGTCATGGTCGCATCCAAGCGTGCCCGTCAGCTGGCTATTGGTGGTAAAGAATCCAAGCTGGAGTGGGAAAATGACAAGCCCACTGTTATGGCTCTGCGTGAAATTGCAGAAGGCCTGGTAACCACTCTGTCCGTTGAAGAGAAAGTGGTAGACGAAGACGAAGCAGCCATGTTTTTGGCTGGAGTTGAGGGTTAATACCTCCAGACGTTGACCGGAGATGTTCTGGATGGTCGGATTGCTGCACAGGAGGAGCGGGCTTTGCTAACTATTGAAGAGTTTGCCGGCCGCTTGAAGTCCTACCTGAATCCCGAACAGGTGAATCTTGTTCGTAGGGCTTACTATTACGCTGAACAGGCGCACGATGGCCAGACACGGCGTAGTGGCGAGCCTTATATTACCCACCCGCTTGAGGTGGCTGCGATTCTTGCAGACATGCACATGGACCATCACAGCCTGATGGCAGCCATGCTGCATGACGTGATTGAAGATACCGGAATTGAAAAATCTGCCATTCACGAACAGTTCGGTGAAGTGGTAGCAGACCTGGTCGACGGAGTCAGCAAACTGACGCATATGCAGTTTGAAAACAAGACTCTGGCCCAGGCTGAAAACTTCCAGAAAATGGCTCTGGCCATGGCGCGGGATATCCGAGTCATTCTGGTCAAACTGTCAGATCGACTCCACAACATGCGTACCCTGGGTGTTCTCAGGCCCGACAAACGTCGTCGGATTGCCAGAGAAACCCTGGATATTTATGTGCCCATTGCCAATCGTCTGGGTATGCACAATCTGCGGATTGAGCTGGAAGATCTGGGGTTCCAGGCCATGTACCCCATGCGATCCCGAATGATACGTCAGGCGGTAAAAGAAGCCCGGGGTAATCGCAAGGATCTGGTGGGACAGGTTCAGAGAGCCATTGCTGCTCGTCTTGAAGAGGTTGGCCTTATTGGCCGGGTCGTAGGACGGGAAAAGCACCTCTACAGTATTTATCGAAAGATGCGCAATCAGAGCAAGTCCTTTGCTGAAATCATGGACATGTTCGCCTTCCGTATCATCGTCGACAGTGCTGACAGCTGTTATCGTGCGCTGGGCATGGTTCATAATCTCTACAAGCCTATTCCCGGGCGCTTCAAAGACTACATTGCTATTCCCAAGGCCAACGGCTACCAATCTCTTCATACCAGTCTTTTTGGTATGCACGGTGTGCCCATAGAGATCCAGATCCGTACTCAGGAAATGGAAGATATGGCCAATAACGGCATTGCTGCCCACTGGCTGTATAAATCTGGTGATGAAGCTTTGTCTGGCAGTCACGCCCGTACACGTCAGTGGCTCAAAGGTGTTCTGGAGCTGCAGAAAAACGCCGGTGATTCGCTGGAATTTATTGAAAACGTCAAAATCGACCTCTTTCCTGATGAGGTTTATGTTTTCACTCCCAAAGGACATATTCTCGAGCTGCCCAAGGGTGCAACACCGGTGGATTTTGCCTATACCGTCCATACGGATGTCGGTAACACCTGTGTAGCTTGTCGTATAGATCGTCGTCTCGCTTCCCTGAGCCAGCCCTTGCAGAGTGGTCAGACTGTTGAAGTAGTTACAGCACCAGGCGCAAGGCCTAACGTAGCCTGGTTGAACTTTGTTGTGACCGGTAAAGCCCGATCCAATATACGTCACTTCCTCAAGAATCAGCGTCGTAATGAATCCATAGCCCTCGGTCGTCGTCTGTTGAACAAGGCTCTGGTGAGCTTTGATACTCATCTTGACGATATGGATGACCAGGTTCTGAAAGACCAGGTTGAAGCCCTGAAGTTCGATGTTCTGGATGATCTTCTGGAAGATATTGGTTTGGGTAACCGCATGGCCTATGTGGTTGCTCGTATGCTGATGGAGCCAGGCAGTACGGAAGCAGAGAAAACCCAAATTGATACGTCTGACTCTGAGAAGCCTCTGTCAATCCGGGGTACAGAGGGAATGGTCATTAGCTTTGCCAAGTGCTGTTATCCGATTCCGGGTGACCCGGTTGTGGGTCATGTCAGCTCAGGTCGAGGCATCGTTATTCATACAGAAAGCTGTAAGAACATTGCTGATATTCGCCACAGCCCTGAAAAAGTGCTGGAAGTGGATTGGGATAAAGATGTTTCCGGCGAGTTCACGGTTGAGCTGTTAGTGGAGCTGGAGCATCATCGAGGCATGATTGCTTCGCTGGCGACCAGTGTAACGGCAGTTGAAGGCAATATAGAAAAGATCAGCATGGAAGAGCGTGATGCCAGCTTCTGTATGGTTCAGCTGGTGATCAAGGTGAAAGATCGTCTCCATCTGGCTCGTATCATCAAACGTCTGCGTGTGATCAAGGGCGTCCATTCAATTAACCGTCGCAGAGAAGCCTAAAAGCTCGCGAGCGGTTCCATCTGGCCAGTGTCAGGGTTTAAATCCTGTAACACTGGCAGTTGCATAGCGTTCAGCATATTCAGTACTGACATCAAATTGGATGGCGGTGCTGGTATGTATGGCAGTTGCGGCGTCATATCAATAATGAAGTTGCTAGGAAGAAGAAAGCTGGTTGGTATAGATACCAGTACTTCTCCTGGGGCATTCAGTGAAATAGTGACCTGTATATTGACCCATTGATCGTCCTGATTCTGTCCACCCAGTGTCAGGTAAATAGTGCCATGAATAGCAGAGCTCTGATGAATGGATAAGTGATGGTTGAACTGAGGGATGTTGTGATTCTGAACGAGTGCCAGGGTGGCTAATGCTGCAGGTATATGGGGCAGGAGCATACTAACACCCTGCAGGTTGGCATTATGAATCTGGTTGAGCAAGTGAAAGGGTATATGAACCGTTTGAGCCTGCCCATGCCCATGAGTGGGCTGAACATTGACCTGCACAGCTTGCTGGTTGGTGCTGCCGAGAGCAAATGTCACTTCGGCGGTCCTTGTTCCCGTTGGTTGGCGAACCGTCGAGGCGTCGTTAATTTCACCAAGGGGTGTTGTCAGTGCATAGCTGTTTTGAAGGCAGGTTGCAGCTAAAAGTACGCAGATACTTTTGATCGATCGCCAAACCATTTTTGAATATTCCTTATTATTTGTCAGGCCAGTATGGACGAAAATTCCAAAGGGACTTGAAAAATACGTGTTGTCCCTTACTATTTGGCTCTTTTCTGTTGAGAAGTGAGCGCATAATGAGTAACAGACAGGCAATTCACACTGAGAATGCGCCTCAAGCCATTGGGACCTACTCTCAGGCGGTTAAGGCGGGAACAACGGTTTATATTTCTGGTCAGATTCCCTTGATTCCGGAAACCATGGAACTGGAGCAAGGAGATTTCAAGGCACAAACCCGACGCTGCTTTGAAAATCTGAAAGCCATTGCTGAAGCGGCAGGTGGCGATCTTCAGGATGCCGCAAAAGTGGGCATTTTCCTGACCGACCTCAGTAACTTTAATGCGGTCAACGAAGTGATGGCCGAGTACTTTACCCAGCCTTACCCTGCTCGTGCAGCCATTGGTGTGAAAGAGTTACCTAAAGGGGTACCGGTTGAGGTTGATGCCATTCTGGAACTGAAATAATTCCACAATGGATGATTCGGGATTAATCCCAGGGGATATCCCGATAGGTGTTGGGGTATTTTTTTCTGTGCTGGCTGCTTTTGTCCGCAGTTAAAAATATCTCAGCCGCCGGTGGACGGATTTCTGCCATACGTGCCAGCCTTCTGAGCTGAATGGCTGATATTTCCCTTCTTGTTTCCAGTGAAAGCCTCCCTGCCTGAATAGTCTCCATTTTCCTGGCTGCAAACCAGCGCTGCTTGGTAGATGGCAGCACAAGTTCTTCCTTGAGTTGTCGGGCAATCACTCTGGCCTGATACTGAAAAAGAATGAAAGGAATGCCAAATATTTCCATGCCTGTCACTGAAAGCTCAGGAAATTCAGGATGGAACAGGTTCATATACAACGGCGCTACGGAAAGTCTGTTACCCGACAGAAAAGAATCTTGAAGAGATGTGATAATACTGTCTTCTACCTGGTAGCCTGTGCAGAGTATTAATACGTCAATGTTCTCAAGTTTTTCTCCGTCTTCGAGTCTCAGTGCGCTTCCCTGACACGCCACAATATCTTTTTGACGGGTTATGTTTTTCCCTGCTCCATAAAAGCCCTCTTCTGCGACAAGATGTTCCCGGCTGCCTTTATGGGCGCAAACATAGACTCTACTGGCCAATGGACTGATTTCACGGCTGATATCCTCTCCGGATGGGCCGGTGCCCATCACCGCGACTCTCTTGTCTCGATAATATTCTGGCTCCCGGTAAGAAACACTGTGTTCCAGCTTTCCAGTAAAGTCAGTCAGACCCGGAATCTCAGGAATTGCCGGAGTGCTATAGCGAC
This sequence comes from Endozoicomonas sp., assembly GCF_051008435.1. Lineage (GTDB taxonomy): Bacteria > Pseudomonadota > Gammaproteobacteria > Pseudomonadales > Endozoicomonadaceae > Endozoicomonas_A. The sequence continues at coordinate 12,082 of NZ_JBPCXO010000560.1, forward strand.
CATTGCAGAAGACAACACCAGAGAAGACTTCGTTATTTACGGGTTTTGTGAGTACCTTCCAGTATCGCTGTTCCAGCGATGATTCAGCCTGTTCGAGTCCTACTAATTGATGTTGAAAACGGATTTTATTCATCAGGCTCGACTGTTCGGCAAAGCTTTCCAGATAGTTGCAGACTTGCTCCCGGCTTGGGTACACAGGGGTGCCTTTAGGATAGGGAAAATCCCAGATCTCCATCACCGACTTGGGGAAATTGGTCTTGAGTGTTGGAAAAGCAGCACTATGAATATGTGACAAGCCACTTCTTACATCAGGAATCTCAGAGAGATTTTGCAGTGCCCATGAGCCTCCCAGGCACTCCCTGCGCTCGAATAGGGTGACATCGAAGCCGGCCTCTATTAAAACGTGAGCTGTTATCAGGCCTGCTGGTCCGGCACCAATGACGGCAATTTTTTTTCTATGGGACATAACCTGTCTCTTTGAATCCGCTTCGAAACAGGATAGACGGTTTGGTGGAGAAAGCGCCGGAAGCGTTGGCTTCCGGCTTAAAGGATTAGAGGTTCAGGTACTGTTTACGGGTGATACCGTAGAGCACACGGTCTTCTTCCGGGGAGTAATAACTTTCCTGATGGCCTTCTTTCATCATGCCTGACTTAACCATAACGCGCTCTGAACCTTTGTTATTGGCATAGCAGTCGGCTGTGACCTTATGAGCTCTCAGCTCGTCAAAAGCGTATTGAATCAGCATCTGACATCCTTGTGAAGCCAGCCCCTTTCCCCAGGATCTTTGGGGAAACTGAAAACCAACTTCATAAACGCCTGTCGTCATAGCGGCGGGAACCAGGCCCAGCATTCCAGCAAAAGTGCCTGAATCAGCCTCTCTGATCACCAGAGTCATACTGGGTTCGGTTCCTGCTTTGAGTGAGGATTCATTCTGCTCTGCGATAGGAGCAAAGTAGTCGCGATAGACACATTCTGGCGCAGGAGCAAAGGGCAAATAGCGAGTGACCTGATCGTCTTCTAGCATATCAATAATGTCGTCAATGTCTGCAGGTAACAGCAAGCTAACGATATAGTTTTCCTGCAGAGGCAGGGAGTTGTTGTTCAGCAAATTATTTTTCATGGATGAGCATTATTCCCAATTCTGTTTCAGTCGTTTAGCGCTTTTGGCAACGGATTTGATATGCCGGGTCAATGCCCTGTTCTGGGCTCGTTTCTCTGCCAATGAAGCACTGTTCATAGCTTGTTCTCTCAGTAGCTTCCGGTAACTCTCGAGTCTTCTCTGATCGAGGTTGCCAGCGAGGATAGCCATTTTGACGGCGCAGTCTGGTTCAGACTGGTGCTGACAATCCTGGAACTGACACTGCTCTGATAACTGGATGATTTCTGCAAAAGTGGCTTCCACTCCAGACTCACAATGGGTCAGCTGGATTTCTCGCATTCCGGGAGTATCCAGCAACAGGGCACCACTGCTCGTCAGATGCAACGATCGACCCGTTGTCGTATGTCGTCCCTTGCTGTCGTCTTCTCGAATGCTGCCAGTGCTCTGTTGAGATTGACTCAGAAGACCGTTCACCAGAGTCGATTTACCAACGCCTGAAGAACCGATCAAGGCCACTGTACGACCAGAAAGACACCATGGATGCAGGGGAGAAAGGCTTTCAGAATCGAGTGCATTCACTCCCAGAACCTGTAGAGCATTGTCGAGATTCCGGATCTGATCCATGTAATGCTCAGGATCAGGACAAAGGTCCTGCTTGGTGAGAACGATGACTGGCTCTACTTCAGCTTCAGCCACCAAGGCCAGATAGCGCTCTATTCGATTCAGGTTAAAGTCCTGATTCATCGAACAGACAATAAACGCCGTATCAAGATTGGCAGCAATCAATTGTTCGGAAACTTTGCTGCCCGCTGCTTTTCTCGAAAACAGGGATTGCTGCTCCAAAAGACGGTGAAAGCTGTTGTTTTCAATGAGTAACCAGTCTCCCACTGCCAAAGAAGGCATACTGGAAGTAACCGGAAGCGTTATGGTTTGCTCATCAATAGCGACATCCAGACTGCTGCGGTGAACTGCCATCACCCGTGCAGGCTGGCTGGACTCCCATTCTTCAAGTGTCAGTTGTTGTTGAAAAAATGGACGCCATCCCAACTGTGAAAGGGAAAAAGTAATAGACATAAGAACCCCTGACGTTTAATAACGTCATGAAGATGTTTCTTCATGGGGCGAGCCCGGATATTGCATAAGGTGTTAAACTTGTCGCTCTGCAATTTTCGGGCAATGGGCCCCGGTTATAAACCGGGCAGAAGAAGTGTATTCAGCGGCTCAAGCGCTGACTGCCCGGAAGGTGCTTACTACAATCATGAAGTCCCCTCCAGTGGTATCAAAAATATTAATACCCTGACTTTATCAGATGAATTTTCTCTGCTCAATCAGGAGTTGTATCAGATACGTGTGCGCAAATTGCTTCACAGAGTAAGTGGGTATGCAGATTACGGTGTGTCAGTTCAGTATCCTGCCGCCCTTCTTGTACGACATTGATCCAGTGATCGATCATGTCATGAAAGCCTTTTGACTGAAGCATTGGGGTCCAGTCTGGCAGGCTTAAGGCCTGTTCTTCATTGTCATTCCATCGGACACCTGATGTAAAAGAGTCGAAATGGAAAGAGGTATTCAAATAATCAGCTTGAATCACTTCGCGGGTCTTACCGGCCATTCGATTCATTGAGGCTTGGTAGAGGGTTTTGTTTGTCTGCCAGTTCGTAAAGTGTTTCACACAGGCTGTAATGATCAAACAAGGGCTTGTCGACAAACACGGGCAGGCCCGTGTTCAAAAAGAACTGGGCAATTTCAAAATGGGAACGGGTTGAACTATGAATCATTACTGCATCAATACCCATCGCGGGTAGCGACTGGTAATGGGTGCAGGTTTCAGTGATTCGGTATTGCCTTGCCAGTTGATGGAGTACTTCGGTATTTCTTGTACAAAAAACCAATTCCAGATCTGCTCTTTGGGTTAATACTGGCAGATAGGCTTTTTGGGCAATACTGCCCAATCCGATAACAGCTATTTTCATGTTCGTTTCAAAGTGATTATTCAGTAGAGACTGAGTTTATCAGCTCTGAGTAGCCCGCTTTATAGTCTGGGAATCTGAAAGTGTACCCCGCATCAATAATTCGCTGATTACTGCAACGTTTACTGCCTCTTTGAGGCGCGGGGTGACGGTCATCCAGCACTACACTGAGTTGATCCGCCAGCCATTGCAGCACGTCGAACATAGGAGCGGGTTTGTGATCCACGCCAAGGTATAGAGAGTCAACAGGGAGCTTTTGCTCATCACGTTGTATCAGATGAGCAAGAATGCCTGCGCAGTCATCTCTATGTATCCGGTTGCCATAAACAACAGGCTCTGCCTTACAACCTTCTCCGGCTTGTGCCCGCTTAATCAGGCGATTCCTTCCGGGGCCGTATATACCGCCGAAACGCACAGCGGTTGCAGGAAAAGGGCTATTGATCAGAACGGCTTCTGCTTCAAGCATGATTTTCCCGGAATAACGATTGGGGCTTGTGGGTGAAGTTTCATCGACCCATTCCCCATCATTCTGGTGGTAACAGCTGGTGCTGGAGGTAAACAGGATACGCTCGGGCCTGTGTCCTTCTGTCTGAAGGCGGGACAGAATATTCGATAATCCGTGTATATAAGCTTTGCGATAATTATCTTCGCCGGGTCCGTCAGATGCCGCCGCATAGACGACATAGTCAATTTGGTGGGGCCAGTGCCCGAGTTGTTCCGGATTGAACAGGTCACCCTGAATAGGATGAACGTCTTTCGGCAAGCGATCGATACTCCGGCGTAATCCCCAGACCGAGTAGTTGCCAGTATCCAGAAGCTGTTGTGCCAGCTCGCAGCCGACATCACCGCAACCGGCGATTAATACATTCTTCTTGTTCATAGCGGGCCTGTCATTTTTCAGGGATAAAAAAAGGACACCCGTGAGTGTCCTTTATTCGTTAGAAAATGCAAGTCCTCTTATTATGATGACGTCGCTTTTCTCTCTGCTGCTCTGGCGATAACGGACATCTTCAGATAATCCTTTAACTGATACATTTCTGGAGAAAGGTAACCTTCTCCAGAAATGTGTGTCAGCAGAGTATTAAGAAGAGAGTCTTGTTTTGTCACCTGATCACTCTCATTACAAGCAACAAGCTCTGTAAGATTGAGCCCGGCAAGACGTTCAAGATAGAGCAGGTCATTATAATTTAGCCCCAAACCCTTAGAAAAAACTTCAGACAACTCAATTCGAGCCTGCTCATAGAACATACTGCGAAGCTCTATTTGAGCAGCCTTCTCTCTTTGTGCCCGTGTTTCTTCATATATTATGAACTCAGGGTTCAGATCCACACCTTCTAGGGTTGTACTCTGGGCATTCAGAACTTTTGAGAACTGCTTGTCCATAAGTTGTTGAAGTGCTGGGTCGGTCTCAGCTTCTGAGACCGCTATGCTACGGAGCAACAGGTCAAATTTAACACTGCAAAGCATATTTACAGCGTTTAATTCTCGTTGTCTGAAATCCAGGTATTTGCTCATGGGTGAGTTCAGATGCACTTCGGTATCCAGCTTTAATTGCTCAAACATCGTAGGCACTGATTCTTTAACCAGTTTTCCATCCTTTACAACGGTTTTACTGGTGCGAGTTCTGGCTCTGCTGTTCAGCAAATTACACTTTGCTTTTGCTTCAGCAATGGTTGTGACCAGAGCTTTGTACTCTTCATAGTTGGAGACGTTTGTCGTTTGCAGGCGTGTCTCGAGATCCTCAAGTACTGCCATAAATTCCTGCTTGGTTTTTTGAACTTCAGTCAGGAATTTTTGGATAGCTTTGTGCTGATCATGTTTAAGGGTTTCTTTGGGCATCGCTTTGTCTGTATCAGCATCATATTCATCGAGCTCTTTCCTCACTTGCTCAAATGTTGCCTGCCATTGTTCGGTATAGCTTTGTTGTAGCTGCTCATGGAGTTCGGATGGCAAGTCCAGCGTTTCCCGGTCAGTGACAGCCGGAAGATGTTTGATGTTATGCAACATCGAAGAGACAGTACCCTTGAAATAGGTTGGAGAAGGCATTTTTATATTCAGCTGACGCAGGCGACTGATCATTTCAGCCTGCTTACTGGGATCAAAGCGGTTATTAATAGGTCCTTTCCAGGCATTGATTTCTCTTGCCAGAGAGAGCTTGTAGGCCGCTTCAACCGGTGTGCAGTTTGAAATATACCAGGTGCCTCCCAAAAGAAATGCACCCATAGTCTCTCCAGCTTGTGTTACTGCAACTGGCTCCACTGATTGGGATGAAAGGGAAGTCAAAGGACTATCGGTACTGCTGGTAGTAGAGGTAATAGAAGCCTGTGAGCTGCTCTGAAGCTGTCCTCCTGGCTGAATTGCAGGAGCGGCTACCGAGAGGCCAGCAGGTTCGGAGTTTTGTCTTGAGTGGCCTGTTGGACCAGAGTCGTCTGAGTCGGTTTGACTGAGAGCCGGTGATACAGAGAGTCGTCTCTTGCCTGAGTCTGAATGAGTACGAAGATAGACCGGCTGACCCAGAGAAGGTGATTTCGAATCATCGTCAATACCGTCCAGACCTGTTGCCATGCTACCACTCAGTCTGCTCAGGCTGCTGCTGAGGTTGTCTGAGCCCATAACTGAGAGTCTTGAAGACATAGGGGAGCCACTGTCCGAACTATGGACTGAGCTTTTCCTCTTGGCTTCCTTGCGTGACAGCCATCCTGTTGCGACATCGTAAGTAAAGTAGCAGCGCTGTGGTACCCATAGCTCACCTCTTTTTACAACGCCGACGGATAACTTCAGAGTGATGAATCCATCTTTTTCTTTGGTGTTTCCTGTCTTCTGATATTTGTCATAGGTTTTGGTGCAATCCATGCGGAGTTCTTCTTCACTGACAAAAGTCAGTTTGGTTTCATAACCCGTTGCTTCACTCTCAGATTCGACAGGAAGAATGCCGGTAACCTGTTTCAGGTTGCTCTCCAGCTCATTGAAAAGTAATGGATTGGATAACGCCCAGATGACTTTGATGGCTCCGGGAGATACGCCTTCTACACATCTTTCAATCCATGCGGGGGCTCCTTCAGAGTCGTCTGTCTCCTCAAGAAACTTGTGTTCAGAGCTGGTATAAACCGGTAGAAAAGCGTCTTTATCCACCTGTATTTGCAGGGTAATACCTGACTCTCTGAGCAGTGCAAGAAAGTAATGCTGGTCAGAGGCTGAGGAAATGGTGCCCAATTGTTTGGCGATCAGGTTGGCAATGGTTGGACAATGAATCAGCTGAGTCACCTGCTCAGGTGTTAATTCTTTATCTTTCGATTTTTTATCTCTGAACAAGTCATAGTTTACAGAGATACAGAACTCTCCATCTTCATAACTGGCACCGTCAGGACCCCCTATTGAGGGAAGCTCTGTTAGCGGTACCCCCTGCTCCCGAAGAATATCCCTGAGCTGATAAACAGCTAAATGGGTTCGATAACCTTCCAATGAGTCCTGTAAATCTTCTTCGGTATCATGGGTGACAGCTGATGATACTGATGGAGGTGTATCTTTCAGCAGATTTGTTTTCGTGTGGGAGGTATCTTCGACAACGGCTAATATTTGTTTGGCTTCTTTGCTGGTTTGCCTTTTCAGGGTTGCTCTGACATCACCACCTGAACCTTTGGGCAGGTCTTTAAATCGTGTTGTAGCAGAACTGAGTTTATCGGCTATTTCCGAAAATGTTTGGCCCATTCTTTCTTTGGCCTGCAAGGCCATATCTGTAAACGAATCTTTCAACAAACCCAAAACATAGGTGTCTTTGAAGTGACCTATCTTTGTTTTTGCAGCTTCTGGCTTTCTTTTGGGTTCTTCTTCCGTAAGTTCATCAGGCTCCAGTGTTTCTTCCCGGCTGCCGGGTTCTGGTGTCTTCATCTGCCGGTCTATTTCATCTGTGACCGTAATGCTGGGTGGATAAGTAAAACCCTGACCAGCAGTGTCTGCTCTTGGAGTTACACCTCCGCCGTCTGATGATTCAGAAATCAGTTTTTTCCTTGCGGTGGCAGGTGCGACAGTGGCTCCCGTTGAGGTGACTGCAACAACAGGTGTTGCTTGTGATAGAGGTTGGATAGTAATGCTACTGCCTTGTGGGCTTCCAGCACTATCCTGAAGGGGGTTTGCCATGGGTTAACTCCATTTAAATAATCCATTTACTCGCGCTTTGATCCTGAGTTAGCACATTAGTTCCTTTTAATGGAGGTAAAAGTCTACTTTTTGAGATGAAGTCACATGAATCGTTTGAAAAAATAACTGTTTAAATTTACAGTATTCTGGTTGTTTCCAGGCGGGCTCGTACCAATATGACTCTCACAGAATTGCGCTATATCGTGACTCTTGCACAGGAGCAGCACTTTGGGCGTGCTGCTGCCAAGTGTTTTGTCAGCCAACCCACACTCAGTGTCGGGGTGAAAAAGCTGGAAGATGAGCTGGGGGTGGCCCTGTTCGAGCGGTCGCGAAATTCGGTACGAGTGACACCGATGGGCGAAAAGGTGATCAGCCAGGCCCAGAAAGTTCTGGAAGAAGTCTCGGGTATCAAGCAGATTGCCAAGGCAGGCCGCGACCAGTTGACCACTCCTCTGAGAGTGGGAGCCATATACACCATTGGACCCTATCTGTTTCCACACCTTGTGCCCCAGCTGGCTCAGGTGGCTCCTAACATGCCGTTATATATAGAAGAAAACTTTACAGCGGTGTTACGCAAAAAACTCAGAATGGGCGAGCTGGACGCCATTATCATCGCATTGCCGTTTACCGAGCCAGATGTGTTAACTCTGCCTCTATACGATGAACCTTTCAGGGTTTTGTTACCTGGGGGGCATTCCTGGGAATCGAAACAGAATATAGACCCTGCTGAACTGGTGAACGAAGAGCTATTGCTTCTGGGCGAAGGCCACTGTTTCAGGGATCAGGTGCTCGAAGCTTGCCCACTTCTGGCTCAGAAAGATGATTCTGGCAGTGAAGATGGGGGTGGTATAGAAGCTTCTTCTCTGGAAACGATACGGCATATGGTGGCTTCTGGAATGGGCATTAGTGTGTTGCCTGAGTCAGCACTGGTCGACAGCCACTATGCGCCCAATGTTTTGTCATCAAGGCCTTTTCGGTCGCCATCTCCCAGTAGGACCGTTGCTCTGGCCTGGCGTGCCAGCTTCCCGAGACCCAAGGCAATAGATGCATTGTCCAGTGCTTTAAGTTCTTGCAAGATTTCAAGTGATCCCACAAAGCCTCAAAAACCCCTTTGATATAAGGGGTTTTCAGCGATTTATATTCTCATGTCATCTATTTGAGTATCATCAAATCTCGACAGAAGCGGGTAGCGTTGTGGGGAGCGTTTGAGTGAGTGTTTCTAAACGGATTACAGACCTTCAGATAAAGAATCCAGGAAGGAATAGGAAAATCAGTGAAAGTGCGGGCGGTCGTGGTGATGGTACCCTCATGTTCTGGAAGCGGGGCGATGAAAGTATCGAGGCATACTACCGTTATCGTGAGAAGGGAAAGGAGTCTCTGATTAAGATTGGTCAGTATCGTGCTAATCGGTCTGGATATGGCTACTCACTGTCTGAGTGTCGAGATAAAGCCCAAGGGTTCTCCAGGTTGCGTCGTGAGATCCCTATTGATCTAAAGCAGCATTTATAAAATGAGAAACATCGAATCCAAGATGAGGCTGCCCGTAAAGCGGAAATGGAGGCTACACAAGGATCATTCAGGGATCTTTGCCGTGGGTATATTGAGGATCTTAGGAGGAAACGTGCTGTTACTGCTGGTCATGTAGAGTACTGTCTGGATCATTATGTCCTAAATCCTTTTCCGGACCTAGTACCCCGCCCTGAGCCACATGATAGGTGAGCAACGCTTATCCTGTTAACTCCGAGACAGTAATGACGGAGTTATCATGACCATCAAATATCATGTTCGGCTCAGTGAGGACGAACGATCAACGCTTGAGGGACTCATCAAACAAGAAAAGCCAAGGGTTGCACAGTACAAGAAGCGCAATGCCAATATTATTCTGGCTATCGATGAAAACAATGCCCCTCTGACGCATGATCAAGTTGCCAAAGCCTTTCATGTCAGACCTCTTACAATCACCCGCCTCCGACAACGACTTGTCGAAGAGGGCCTCGATGTAGCGGTCAACGGTATGCGAAGTCATCATGGACCTTCTCGCAAACTTGATGGTGACGGCGAAGCTCATCTCATTGCTCTCACCTGCTCCCCACCGCCGGACGGTTACTGTCGCTGGACACTCAACTTGCTGAGAGACCGCATGATTGAACTTGAGTATGTCGAGTCCATTTCGAGAAGCACGATTCATGAAGGGCTAAAAAAAACGAACTCAAGCCCTGGCAAAAAAAAGAATGGTGTATTCCGGCAGAAGAAAGCGCCAGCTTTGTAAGCTCTATGGAGGACATTCTTGAGGTATACAAACGCCTTCATAACCCCTTCATGACCCCTTCATGACCCCTTGCGTCCACTGGTTTGCCTTGATGAAAGCAACAAACAGCACATCATAGAGATCTCTAACCCAATCCCTATGGAACCCGGTAAGCCTAAACGCTACGACACAGAGTATGAGCGT
>NZ_JBPCXO010000561.1:0-18138 GCF_051008435.1 Endozoicomonas sp.
CATAATGCCAATGCCTTTTTGGAACTGAACAGTATTTTTACACATCAGATTTATCTCCAAATATAAAGGTCATCAGACGTTTAATATAGCATCTGGATTATGACGTAGGGTCGATGGTAAACAGGTAGAAGTATTGCAGTTCAAATCTGGCACTTTCGGAGAAAGCAGTATCATTCGCTCAAATTGTTTCGCAGACGTTTTTGAAGCTTTATCAAGTTCTAGGGTATGTATAACGACTGCGATACACGATATGACTATCAACTAAACCATTGTCATGCCACCAGTCTTAAGCTTCCAGCTTCAAACTCTGCAAATATTTCCTGAATTCACCATTCAGTTTCGGGTGGCGCAGTGCGTATTCAATATTGGCTTTCATATGGCCAAGTTTACTGCCACAGTCATAGCGGATACCATCAAATTCATAAGCCAATACATCTTGTTCTTTCAACAAATCAGCAATGGCATCAGTCAACTGAATTTCACCGCCAGCGCCCTGTTGGGTATTTTCCAGAAGGCCAAATATTTCAGGCTGAAGCACATAGCGGCCCACTATGGAAAGATTGGAAGGGGCTTGATCAGCAGGCGGCTTTTCAACAACACCCTGCAGTTTGTATAAACGCTTGCTGATCGTAACAGGATCAATAACGCCATAGTTGTTCACACGATCCATAGGCACTTGCTCAACGGCTACAACAGAGGATGACGAGTCCATTGCCAAGTCAACCATCGTATTCAGACAAGGTTTGTTCTCGCAGTAGATCATATCGTCAGCAAGTAACACCGTGAAAGGTTCGTTACCGACAATATCCCTGGCACACAGTACCGCATGCCCAAGTCCCAAAGCTTCCTGCTGACGTACATAAAAACAGTTCACATTTTTTGGCAGAATATTCTTAACAATACTAAGCAACTCTTGTTTGCCAGCTTGTTCGAGTTTGTATTCCAGTTCGAAACTTTTATCAAAGTGATCTTCAATGGGACGTTTTGTCCAGGAAGTAACAAAGATCAGGTCGGTGATACCTGCTGCAATGGCTTCTTCAACGGCGTACTGAATCAGTGGTTTATCTACTACGGGCAGCATTTCTTTTGGGCAGGCTTTGGTGGCAGGGAGGAAACGTGTACCCATTCCTGCAACGGGGAAGACGGCTTTTTTGATTTTGACTGGCATAAAAAATTGTTCAATTGTTTTGGGGCTGAAAAGGTGTTATCTAGCCTATCTTGCCAAAAATGATATCAATGCTATCATTTTATGTATCACTCAGCAGGACAGGAATATGGCAAATCTGATCGTACGAAACATTGATGAAAAAATAGTCAATGCCCTAAAGGCTAGGGCAGGTCAATATGGGCGCAGTGCTGAGGCGGAGCACCGCCGGATTTTAGAGTCCGCTCTATTAAAGCCAAAAAAGAAAAGTTTTACTGAAGCCCTTAAAAGTATCCCCAATACAGGCACAGACAGTGACTTTGAACGCATTAATGACGATGGTGACCGTGATGTATTTAATTGACACCAATGTTGTCAGTGAACTGCGTAAAAGGCATAGAGCAAACTCAGGTGTTCAGGCTTTTTTTCAAGCCACAGCACAGCAATCACAACAGCTGTACCTAAGTGTTATTACACTGGGAGAGCTACGCAGGGGGGTTGAAAAAATCCGTTACAGAGGTGACCAAACACAGGCTCAGCAACTGGAGCTTTGGCTAAACACCCTGGTCAATGATTACAGTGAACGTATTCTTGATTTTGGTGATACCGAAGCTCAGCTATGGGGTAAGCTGAGAGTTCCCCACCATGAAAATGCTATTGATAAACAAATTGCTGCGACTGCACTGACTTACGACCTGACAGTGGTTACTAGAAATACCCATGACTTTACAGGTACTGGTACCAAGCTACTTAACCCATTTGCAGAGTAATAAAGGCTTAAAGCTATGCCCGTTAATCTCCTTTGAGTGGAATAATTCAGACTCTTCCAGCACAGGCTTATATACCATCACTTCAATTTTTTGATTGCTGGAACCTTTCACAATTCAAAAACTGTCTCCTCGGACAAAAAATTGTGGATGTCCCAAAATGTTCTTTGATGATCTTTCTCTGACTGCCGACCCGACAATGGCATGGCAGTATGATGCGACCTTGTTAGATGCCACTCTGGATCACAATATGCACAGGATCATAAGAAGCTGGGTAAACTGGAAGCACTTGTAAAAATTAGACTGGGTGATGCGTAAGAGATTCAGGGTGTTCAAATGAACCAGAATGAGTGTTCAAGCTGACCAGAATACGCAGGTGTCCTTAAATGCTGCTATAAACGTGGGTAACTTAGTATTTCCTCCATGATGAGTGATAAAGATCGTTTTTCTTCATTTGTGTGACTGGAATCTCGAGCTTTTCTAACGCATATGCCTTCCATTCATCTGGCATCGAAAAGCTCTTTGTTTTATTTATTTTTTTATCCAACTTTTCCTTTTCAGGATATATTTCTTGTACTCCTAAGAAATTTTGCACTTCAAGGAGCATATTAATCGGGTCTTCACGAAAATCTTCAAAATACAAAATCATTATTTCTTTGTCATTTAATGATTGCTTTAGCAAATCATAATTTTTTGCATATTCTGCATTAATCCAAAAGAAATGTTGCCCTAGCAGCTCTTTAAAGTGTCTAAATCCGGCTTGAAGGGCATCATTCTCACGGTTAATCCACTTCATATGGAATTTATAATGAGACCATAAACGCTCTAAAGGATCGCGCAGTGTGTAGATAACTTTTATGTTTCTGGCTACTTTACGAACATTTTTCCAGCCATCATGGCCCATCTGGCAGTATAAGTTGGAAAAATCTGCGCAGAATTTATTTTCTGAATTCGAGTGAAAAAGTTTTTCATACCATTCATTGTCGATTTCATTAGGTTTGGCATACTCACTATACCAAGTGATTAAGTCTAAGTTTTGAGAAATGTATTCTGCATTGCCATCCGCCGTTTTTTGTAGAATTTCTTTCAGCTTTAGAATTCTACCCCTATGCTCTAATTGGTTTTCGATTCCGACTTTATTAGCAAAGTAATGGATTTCTTTCTCTGGGGTGAAATAAATATCAGGATGTTCTTTTAGGTTTTCATATAACCAAGTTGTACCTGCTTTCATTGCACCAACACTTAAAAATAAATTATCAATCATTTGTAAACCTCAAGTAAATCCTGAACCTGTTTATTCACTATACGAATATTTGATTGCTTAACTACTTGCTTAAATTTTAATGGGGTAAGATCAATCTTTTCAATGGCTTGACATATGTCAGGGAGTTTAGGGCTTACTTTTAATCCTGTTTCTCCTTCAATTACATCCTCACCAATCCCGCCAAGATCACTTGCAACAACCCAGCAGCCACAAGCGGTGGCTTCACGGGTCACAAGGCCATAGCTTTCAGGCCAGATTGACGGAGCAAACAGTACATCAATACGTTGGTACAAATCCACAATTGTTGATTGACTCACTCGGCCAATCATTGTGACAGGCACATCACCCCAACTTGTTTTATTTTCATAACCTTCTGGCTTAGAATGATCAACTATCAGCATTTCAATGTTATCAGGTTGTATATTGTCGATAGCATCTTTCAGCAAGTGGTAACCTTTGTGTGTTGACATTCCACCTATGTGACCACATACAACCTTATCCGTATACGATGTGCTTTTTGGCTTCCAATCTATCGTCGTGCTGATTCCATTTCTGTTCACTATGATTTGATTGTGACCATTTTTTCTGTATATATCAGCAAAGGCTTCAGATACTGTCAGCAAGTATTTTGCGCTATTAAGTAGTTCTCTGAAATACATCAGACGTTCGACAGAATCTGAAAAACTCACATTGTTGGGCAAGGTGCGATCTTCGTAAATATCCGGATGACCCTCTGGGTAGATTTTATTGTTACTGTCTACCAGGAATTGATGGTCGGAAATCCACCAGGCATCATGTGCTGTGATTATATATGGAATGCCGATGTCTCTTGCAGCTTCAACAACTGAAGCAGTGAGCCGCTGTACACAGTGGTAATGAATTAAGTCGGGATTTTCCAGTTCCAGGAACTGAGAAAAAAGTTTGTACATTTCCGGATCTTGTGGATGCCAGTCCATATTTTCTCTATACAGAACCGTGGAGCGATACACAGTTACGCCTTGATGCTGATACGTTGTTAATCTGTATGGAGTGGTGCAGCGATCATCTGAAGTGAAAATGACAAAGTCATAATCATCACCGTATTCCTGTTGGAGGAGGTCGAAATTATCTGAAACCACTCTTGTTGCTCCACCAATAGCCTGGGGAGGAAAAAATACATTTACAAGTGCAATTTTTTTCTTTGCTCGCTTAGTGTTGCCATTGAGCAATGTCTCAAGCTTTTCACTAAATGATTGACCTAATGATGCTACTGAATACTCATGTTGTACGCGTTGAAGTGCATTTATTGCAATCTCGGTACCTTTCTCTGGCTGAGTGATCAGAGTTTCAAGGGCTGTTAGCCATTCTTGCTTATTGCTTGCCAGAAGAGCATCTTTACCATGCTGAATAACATCACGGTAATTTGAAGTGCTGCTTAGTATTGAGGGGATGCTGAAACAGGCGGCTTCAAACCATTTCAATTCACTCTTGCAACCGTTAATTTCATCATCTTGTAGTACGGCTAAATTGATATCTGCCTGTTCAAGAAATGACCAGTAGGCTTTTACGTTGTTAATAGGTGGTATCAGCTTTAACTGTTTATTAAAACGATCCATGAAGTTAGTTGGTAGTTGCAGATACCCTGCTATTATAAGTCTCGCATGAGAATACTTCGAAAGAACTACTTCCAGTGCTGGTAAAGATTGCTCAATAAAATCACTATTATGAGCTTGGGTACCACTACCATAAAAAATATCGACTGTTTCTTTATTTGGTTTTTTATTTGCCCTAAAAACATTTTGGCTGTCAAGGCCATTGCGGTGTAACAAACACTGTTTTTTCTGTACTAATTGTTCGAGCTTTTCGCAAAGTAATTTGGTTGAAGCAATACCATATTGACAGAAACTTGCTGCTGCATAAAAGCTAGCCATTGACTTGCGTAGCTCTATGTGAGTATCGAGGCCAATATAGCCACCAAAGGTTTCTATGGTCGCAGGGTAACTCTCTTCAAATAGCAGGTCATCGATCTCGTAAAACGAAGCTTTGCCTGTTGTGTTAACTTGCGCGATGGCTTTTAAAACTTCAGGTACGGCTGGTACGCGATAGAAAATAACAACATCATGGAGAGCAAGTATGTTGCTACTTTCACCCAGCTTTAACCAATCAATAGTGCTAACATTTTTACCCTGTGACTCCAGCTGCTCTACCTTTTGATCAATCCGATAGCGCACACATTGAGGTACATGAAAGTCACCGACGATAAGGATTTTCTTTGTATTAAGATGTGTTTTTTTAGGTTTTTCTCCTGATCCAAAAAAATTGTAATATGATTCATAAATTATATTTGAATATTCTTTTGTTAGGAGTTTTAGCTTACTTCGGTTGTCCAGCGCTGCATTGACTTGAAGCTCACCCGCATTATCGTAATAGAACTTATTTATATAAGTGTCAAGTTTTTCGATAAGAGCGCTAGATGAAGGAAGTTTTCTCTTTGCAGAACACAATAATTCTACGCTTTCCTGTATTCTTCCTAGTTTTTCATAGCAGGTTAAAAGATTATCGATTAATGAAGTAGATGGTATTTCCATCTTCTCGAAAGCTTCTTCATATACTCTTTGTGCAGTTCTATAGTCTTGTTGATCAAAGTATGTATTCCCTAAATGCTCAATAATTTCCGTATTGTGCTCAAAAAATAAAGAGATCCTCCAAGCAGTACGAGCTGAAAATAAAGATCCTTGCTCGTTTGTTGATTTGTGATGCAGGAGGCAGGAAATACCAAGTTCTTTGTAAAAAAGTGCATTTTCTTTATTCGTTGGCAGTATTTTTATTGGCTTTTCTATCTTTCCGGCAAATAAATTGATAACGTCTTTCGTATCTACCGATAGATCTTTATTTTTTTTACATATTGATTGATAATCTATGTTGCTTATATCTTTATACAAATCTAGGTTTTGATCTTCGATAAGCTCATTTATTGTCCGGTAGCGTTTTTCATCTTTTCCATATTTTAGCCAATGTAATTTGGCTGCGCTCAGTGTTGAAATATCTGAGTTGCCTAAGTCAGAGTAGTATGACGTGTAGAATTCAAAGTCTAGATCAAAGTTTAATAGCTTAGAGTCTCTAATGTTACTTAGACGTTTTTCTTGCTTCCCGAATTTTTCCCAATGCTCATAAAGTTGAATGTCTGTTAAATTTGAAAGATCGGAATAAGTATCTCTATAAAAATTTAAATCTAAATCCGGATCTACTTTAAAATGTTTTTTTGTCTTTTTTCTTTTGAATGTATTTTTCACAATGTTCATTTCTACATCCTTTAATTATTTGTATTGTTCAGAGATCCAATCACGGTATGACCCATCCATAACAGCCAACCACCAGACTTCATTATTCAGATACCATTCAACCGTTTTACGAATACCTGTTTCAAAAGATTCTTGTGGCTCATAGCCCAGCTCATCTCGGGTTTTAGCCGCATCAATGGCATAGCGACGGTCATGGCCGAGGCGGTCTTTAACGTATTCGATCAGGGATGCGGAGTTTCCTGCAATAGCTGATTTGGCTTGAGGGAAGTCAGCAGGAAGCGCTTCGCCCTTGGCAAAACATTCATCCATTAGCTTACAAACGAGTTTAACAATATCAATATTCTGCCATTCATTGTGGCCACCAATATTGTAGTTCTCACCAACTCTACCCTTGTTTAGTACTAGCTCGATTCCACGTGCATGGTCTTCCACATAAAGCCAGTCGCGGATCTGTTTTCCATCGCCGTATATGGGCAAAGGCTTGTCATGCAGAATATTAGTGATAACCAGTGGGATCAGTTTTTCAGGGAAGTGATAGGGCCCGTAGTTATTAGAACAGTTGCTGATAGTCGTTTTCAGACCGTAGGTTTCATTATAGGCACGTACCAAATGGTCACTGGATGCTTTGCTGGCTGCATAGGGTGAGTTGGGTGCATAGGCCGTGTCTTCGGTGAAGGCAGGGTCTGTCAGAGACAGGGTGCCGTATACTTCGTCCGTAGAGACATGGTGGAAACGATGCTCCTTTCCATTAAGAAGATTCTCATCCAGCCAGACTTTTTTAGCGGCTTTCAACAGGCTGTGAGTGCCCATGATATTGGTTTCAAGAAAGGCATCCGGACCGGTGATGGAGCGGTCTACATGGGATTCGGCGGCAAAGTGTATCAAGGTATCGACTTTGTGGTGTCGCAGCAGCTCTTCAATCAAATTTGTATCCAGGATATTTCCGTGGACAAAGGTAAAGTTAGGATGATCTTTGACGGGATCTAAACTGGCTAAATTGCCAGCATAGGTCAGAGCGTCTAGCACTAATATGTTGTCTTGTGGGTGTTGAGTGAACCAATATTGGACAAAATTAGCGCCAATAAAACCGGCACCACCGGTTACTAAAATACTTCGCATAATTGAATAGTCGTTGTAAGAAAATATTGTCAGTTATGTCTAACTGAATCAGACTTTTTGTCTTCTTTAGTTAGACTTAGCAAGAAAGAATAAAATTAGGTTTGAGAGGCAGTATGAGTACTGGGTTTGTTTTGCCAGTGATGAGTAAACCTTGGGGAAAGACCTTTCTGGGTTACAGGCTTAATGAACCTGGATACTCTGCATCACGGCTGCGGTGTCATTGTGAGCTTGACGCCTAAAGCCTGAAGAATTCTATAAACGGTTTCAAAACGAGGTTTGGCTCCTGGGGCCAAAGCTTTATAGAGGCTTTCTCTTCCCAGGCCGGAGGAGCTGGCAATAGCTTGCATTCCTGTGGCTTTGGCAATGTCTGCAATAGCGGCCATGAGTAATTCCTGGTCACCCTCTTCAATAGCCGCGTTAAGGTATTCGGCAATGCTTTCGTTATCGGTCAGATAATCAGATACATCAAACTTTTTCAGATCATTACTCATGATGCCTCCAGCTCCTTGAGCAAAAATTTAGCCTTCTCAATGTCTCGGCTCTGGTTTGACTTGTGCCCACCATTGAGCAATATAACGATTACTTCACCTTTTTGGTGAAAGTAAACTCTGTAACCTGGGCCATAATGTACTCTTAACTCATAAAGTCCATGACGCAAGTTCTTACAGTCAACAGGTTGGCCCAACTCAAGCCGTTTCAAGGCAACTAAAATCCTTGCTTTTCCAGCATGATCTTTCATGCTGGACAGCCACTTATCAAAGGCTTTGGTGCTTTTAACAAAATGCATAGGGTAATTATGTATCCATTTGGATACATGTCAAGCTGCATCGTGTTTTCTTGTTCGCTTTAAGAAAGTTCTCTCATCGTTTCCTTTAGTGCTGCTCGCCAATGCTGTGCAGGCAGCTTTAACGCATCATAAGTAAACTGTTTGTCCAATACACTGTATGCAGGACGTTTTGCCGGGGTAGGGTAGGCAGAGGTTAGGATCGGTTTCAACGGAATGCTTTTTTTCAAAACTCCAAGGGATAGTGCTTCTTCCTGAATGGCTACAGCAAAGTCGTACCAGCTTGCTACCCCAGCGTTTGTCCAATGAAAGATAGACGGCAGTTGACAGTTCGAAGTCTGAAGTTTGTTTAAAGCTTGCCAACAGCAAACAGCAAGCGTGTTAGCTGAAGTAGGGCTGCCCATTTGATCGGATACGATACCTAACTGATTTTTTTCCTGCATCAGTCGTAGCATGCTTTTAACAAAGTTGTTCCCATGAGAGGAATAAACCCAGGCTGTACGAATCACAACAGCCTTGCTTTTCAGTATCTCAAGAACCCGGTTTTCACCTTCCAGTTTGCTCTCACCGTAGATACTGACGGGGTTGGTTGTGTCATCCACCTTATAAGGTGTGGATTGAGTACCATCAAAGACAAAGTCAGTTGATACCTGAATCATGGAGATATCATGTTTGGAGCAAGCTTCAGCCAGGAAAGCGGCACCGTTGGCATTAACTGCAAAGGCCGCTTCAGTGTCGGTCTCTGCCTTATCAACTGCAGTATAAGCGGCCGCATTGATTACTGCTTCAGGCTTATGTGTATCGAAATATGAGTTGACGGAATCCTGAGAAGTAATATCCAGCTTTTCTCGATCAGCACATAACAGCTCTATACCCTGTGGTACTGTTCTTTGCAGTTCATAGCCCAACTGCCCATTGGCACCTGTGATTAATACTCTCATCTTCATACTTCCCTTGCCCAGCTTCCGGATTCCAGCTTCCAGCTTCCCGCTTTGTCGAAAGAAATCGCATTCTTATCTTTTTCAGAAAGTAATGGTGCCGACTCTTCGATCAGTGGCCACTCTATCGCCAGTTCAGGGTCGTTCCAGGCGATGCTCAGATCATGCTCAGGGGCGTAGTAATCGGTACATTTGTAGACAAAATCAGCGGTTTCACTGGTGACATAAAAGCCATGGGCAAAGCCTTCTGGTACCCAGAACATGCTTTTGTTTTCTGCTGACAGATAAACGCCTCTCCACTCACCATAAGTTGGCGAACCTTTTCTCAAATCAACGGCAACGTCATAGACTTCGCCATGAATAACTCTTACCAGCTTACCCTGGGTGTTTTGTGTCTGAATATGCAAACCACGCAAAATCCCTTTTTTGGAGCGGCTGTGATTGTCCTGAACAAAACGGGAGGGTAAACCCAGCGCTTCAAATTTGCTGGCTTGCCAGGTTTCCATGAAAAATCCACGCTCATCACC
The DNA here is from genome assembly GCF_051008435.1 of Endozoicomonas sp. Taxonomy (GTDB): domain Bacteria; phylum Pseudomonadota; class Gammaproteobacteria; order Pseudomonadales; family Endozoicomonadaceae; genus Endozoicomonas_A. Next base: position 9,825 of record NZ_JBPCXO010000561.1, read on the forward strand.
AAACACCTGGGGCTCAATGATGACAAGACCTTCAATTCCGGTTTCTACAACGTTCATTTTATTACTCTTTACTCGGCCATGATTGTTTTAGCATAGATACCTTTCACCACAAAAAAGGTCTTGATCAGGTATTGTAATTGCTCATGGCTGTTTATCAGGCTACTGAGGTTTCGCTGCGGGAGAGCCAGCTGACACCTTCAACTTCTTCAATAATATTCAACAGGTACTCGCCGTAGCCACTCTTTCGCAGTGGTCCGGCGATTTCAAAGAGCTGCTCTGCGGTGATATACCCCATACGGTAAGCAATTTCTTCCGGGCAGGCAATTTTCATACCCTGGCGGGTTTCTATGGTTTCGATAAAAGCGGCAGCATGGAGCAAACTTTGGTGTGTGCCGGTATCCAGCCAGGTAGAACCACGGCTAATCTTGGCAACCTGCAATGAATTTTCCTGAAGGTAGCATTCTATAACTGAAGTAATCTCAAGCTCACCTCTGGCAGATGGCTTAACGGATTTAGCAAATTCTACAACACGACTATCAAAAAAGTACAAACCGGTCGCTGCATAATTGGATTTAGGATGCCGGGGTTTTTCTACAATAGACAGAGCTTTGTCATTCTCATCCAGCTCTATTACCCCATAAGCTTGCGGATTGCTGACATGGTAACCAAAAATAGTGGCACCCTGTTCAATATGATCCGCTTTTTGCAACAATCGGGAGAATTTATGCCCGTAAAACAGGTTGTCGCCCAAAATCAGAGCGCAGCTGTCATTGCCGATAAAATCTTCAGCCAGTATAAAGGCTTGAGCCAGACCATCAGGCGATGGTTGGGCAATGTACTCAAGCTGAATGCCCCACTGTGACCCGTCGCCCAGAAGGCGTTGAAATCTGTGTTGCTCATCCGGAGTGGTAATAATGGCTATTTCTGTGATACCTGCCAACATGAGAGTAGACAGTGGATAATAAATCATCGGTTTGTCATAAACCGGCATTAACTGTTTACTGACTACTTTGGTCAGCGGATATAAACGAGTACCGGAACCACCCGCAAGAATGATTCCTTTTCGATTCGTTGTGTATACAGACATACTATGTCCTTAATAATATTGTGGGTTCGGCAAGAGTTAAGAAAGAGTTAAAAAAGAATCAACCTTTGATTCACCCCAGCGGTTTTCTAAGTCGAATCTGCGACTGATTTTTCGTTTGGAAATTTCATCAATTAATACTTGCTATTACAAGCTCAACACTACTGCCGTACTCATAGCGACCTGATAGATCACCTGCATAATATCGCTGGTGTACTGCATGGTTTTTTCATCTGCTTGCGGCATAACAAGAATTTCATCTCCGGGTTTCACATCATACTGGGCTAAACCGCTACTGAACCAACCGTCCTTGTACTCTTAATGGCGTTGTTTTTGCTGAGGTTCTTTTATTTTTTTGCTTTTTACTCGGCCATGATTGGTTAAGATACGTTTTTTCATTCGTGAGAGAGTGTCAGTCATAGAGTGTCAGTCATAGAGTGTCAGTCATAGAGAGTGAGTCATAGAGAGTGAGTCATAGAGAGCGTCAGTCATGTTGGCGACTCTCTTCATTTTCTGCTCTTACAAGCTCAACAAAAAACGCTCATGCCGTTTGCGTGAGTTATGCCTTGTTCATCAGGCTGAATGCATCAAGGCGTGAAGCTTTACGATCAAATGTCCAGGTGGTTTGGCATTGCAAGCCGTTATGGTGCCCGATCATAGCATCAGCAAAATCAAAACCTTTAGAATAATCGTCCAGTGCGCGTAATACCGCTTGCCGATCCTGGGTGACAAATCGTTGTAAGCTGATGACTGCTCTGAGCATTTCGTGCTGATGCTCACGCTCGACCTGATAGAAGTGTGTTAAAACCCAAACGGTTTCAACCAGTACTACCGGGCTGAGAAATATATGCTTACTGTTTGTTAACAGTTGAATGCTTTGTTCGTATTGTTTCAGGTCATCTTTGACGAGATATCTGACAAGTACGTTGGTATCAATGCCTTCCATCAGAGGTATCCTCGTTATCCTGCCAAGAGGAAGAAGCGCCCTTTATGATGGATTGCTCCATATCTTCCATTGAAGCTTTGCGCCCATTGGTTAAGTTTGCCAGACAGCCCCCCAAGGCTTCAATATCGTCACTTAAGGGGGTTAAGGTAATAACGCCTTCCTTTTCTTCAAACAGAATTTTGTCCCCTGGCTGAAGCTGAAACTTGGCTCTTAGATCACTGGGAATTGTGATTTGCCCTTTGCTGGTTATTGAGCTGGTAGACATGCCGGTTTTCTCTGAAAGATGGTATTACTTAAAGTAATACCTGATATGGGCGTTGTCAAAAGCACCGTTTTAAAACACAAGAAAACACCATCGCCTTTCAAAATATCATGTTTTTGTCAGCGTTCGGCAACTGCTCCTCGGTAACTGCTCCTGCGTTACCCTATCTCCTGCTTCCTTGCAGTCGTGCGTTGCTCTATCTCCTGCATCCGTGCAGTCGTTGCTCTCCCCGGTCACTGAGTGTCATGCCGTTATAAGCTGAGTACCACCGCCGTACTCATAGCAACCTGGTATATAACCTGCATGATATCGCTGGTGTACTGCATGGTTTTTTCATCTGCCTGAGGCATAACAAGAATTTCATCTCCGGGTTTCACGTCATACTGGGCTAAACCACTACTGAACCAGCCGTCGTTATATTCTATGCGTGAAATGGTGCCGTCACGATGAAGGATCAATACTCGGGACTGGTCTGCTTTTTGGGAGTAGCCACCTGCTGCCGAGACGTAGTCGTTTATAGTTTTACCATTGTCGAATACCATGGCATTTGGAAACATGACTTCGCCGTATATCTGAATCAGGACCGTTTTATTAGGAATAACGATTCTGTCCTGATCTTTCAGCAATACATCCATGCGGGTTTCATTCTGGCCTAATAATACTTGGCCACGAGGTTCTGCCTTGCGGGCTCTTTCTACAAACTGAAGGATCGATTCTGCATCCGATTTTCTTAGATTCGCTTCACCGATACTCTTACTACGCGCTGCTAAAGCAGCTTGTTCTAATTGTTGCAACTGAACTTCCAGCATTCCTTTCTGACGTTTGGCTACTGACTCTCTGAAGAGTTGCATAGCTTCCATGTTGGAGCGGGAATTTGGGGAGAGTTGAGTCATCAAGTCTTTGATCGTGCTGCCATAAGGGAGAATATAAATTGCCTGCCCGTTGTGTTCTCCTTCAACAGAAACACTGATGGTTCCGGGCATTTTGTCAGAGACCACAGTAACTTCATCACCACTTTGAAGCAGTGTGTCGGTGGTTTCAGTCATAGGAAGGTATTCAACGTTGCGCTTGGCCATTTGATTTCTGGCAATACGTACGTGTGTGGCTTCAGGTAATACACCGACCATGTCCAGAGCGTTTCTCAGGGAGGTCTGGCCATTGGCAAATTCTATCTGGACCGGGTTTTCCACAAGCCCATCAAAGGCCGCTACACCTTGACGTGTTTTAACAACCAGAGTGTCGCCATCGCCGAGCTGGACTTGCTCAATGGTACCTGAAAGAAGAAACTCATAGAGGTTAAAGGTGGCTCGAGTTTCACCGTTTCGTTTTAACTCTACGTTTAGAAAACTACCAGATTCTGGACGAATGCCACCGGCTTTTGCCAGAAAAGCCAGTATCGAATCAGACGAAAAACCACCGTACAAACCAGGAGATTTAACAAAGCCCGTGACAAACAGTTTTACAGGTTCAGCTGCATTCAAGCTGGCATAAAGGTTCACGTTTTTTTGATAAACACTGCGAACTTTTTTCTCTATGACATTATTGAGATCTTTGTTAGCAACACCTTGCAGCTGAACTGGGCCTACCTGGGGAATGAAAACGTTGCCTTGGGCATCAACCGTCAATTCAACTGCTACTTCATAGGCGCCCCACATTTGCAGGGTGACTCTATCACCTATTGCCAGAGTGTATTCCGGGTTGAAGCCTTTGAATTCGGCTTGCTTAAACCCTTCAAACAAGTTTTGACCGAATACCGGACGAAGGGTGGTGTTTTCTATCAGTTCAGGGCCGGCTGTTTCTGACTCAGAGGTTTCCGGTAGTGCTGAAGTGGCATAAGCAGCCATGCTCAGTATGAGAGCGGCCGTTGATGTAATAAGTTGTAGTTTCATAGTCTTTCAGTCTGGGAAGGCGAGAATGCGTGAACGATTCGCTTTTTTATTGGAGTTTGGTTCAATCAAAACACACATTGAAAATGTAAATATAAAATCATGACTTGCACGAAACGACTTCAGGCATGCGATCAGAATCAGCTTGTAGATACTGTGTCTGGCGTGTCTGGTGTGTCTGGCGTGTCTGGTGTCTCTGTGCTGTCACCATTGTCTGCTATGCTCATAGCTCAAACAACAAACGATAAGAGTATGCCGTATGAGTCTCGAGGCCGATGTACAAGAGTTAAGGTCAAAACAAAATACACTGGATGCAGCATTTACCAATATGATGAAAGTCATCGGTGGTACACACGAGGTTGTAACTCTGATTCTCAAGGAGCAGCTTGAAATGCGCAAGGAGCAGCTTGAAATGCGCAAGGAGCAGATTGGAATGCGTAAGGAGATGATAGAGTTCAGGAAAGAGACTAAAGAAAATCTCAAACAAATTGAACTTCTTGTACGTCAAACGCACTCCAACCACTAACGCGCTACCAAACTGATTATACCCATCGCCTTTCAAGATGCTACGTTGTTGTCAGCGTTCGGCAGCTGCTCCTGCGTTGCTCTATCTCCTGCATCCATGCAGTCGTCGGCAACTGCTCCTGCGTTGCTCTATCTCCTGCATCCATGCAGTCGTCGGCAACTGCTCCTGCGTTGCTCTATCTCCTGCATCCATGCAGTCGTCGCTCGCCGGGATGGCGGACCACCCGATCACCTACTATTTGCAGGCTCACAGGGATTCGCTCTCTTGCCGCCTGGTAGCATCTTGAAGTCCAATGGGTATATACCTGTAAACGCAGGGTTAGTGCGAACCTCAAGAGGGGGGGCGAGTCACACATGGGTACGATGTTCAGTCACGGTGCTCATAGACTGTGGCGCGAATCATTCGGGCCAGGGCAAAGAGCATAAGCAAAATCAGCAGTATATTTGTCAGTGAGTAAGCTACTCTGGGATACTTGGCATCTTGAGCCTGGTAGGGACTGCTAACGACTACCAGCTGCTTTAATTTTCGACTGGCTTCTGTGCGTGTGCTTTCCAGCGCGACCAGTGCAGACGTGTATGCCTGTGTGGCCAGATCAAGGTCCAGCTGTAATTCCTGTTGTCTGGCGGCAAGGTCATTCAACGATGTGGTGCCACTGTCAACCAGTTTGTCTTTTTCCGTGGTAATCTGAGATTGAAGCGCACGAATCCGTTGTTGCAGTGCAATGACTTGTGCTGAATTTTTATTCAGGTAGGAAGTCAGAGTCTGGAATTCTGTTTGATTTCTAACCAGTTCCGCTTGAAGTTCATTCATAATACCACTGAGTGCCACGCCTTGTTCTTCAACACTGAGAAGGCCGGTTTCGTTCTGGAAATTTAACAGTCTGCGAGTAAAGTCTTTGAGCCTCTGTTCTGCCAGCTCAACCTCTGAACGTACAAATTTTAATTGTTCATTGGCCATATTGTGACTTATTTCATTAACAAAGCTTTCACTCTTTATCAGAATCAGGTCGGTGATTTGCTTGGTAAATTCAGGTTCAAAGCCTTGAACCTCCATGTCCAGCATACCATTGGTATCGTTGTATCGAACATTAATATGGCTGCGGTAGAAGTCGAGAAAGTCTTCCTGGCTGGCAGACGGGGAGAGTCTGGATATCCAGTCGGCTGATTCCATGTAATGTTGTTTTAAACCCAGTTTTTGGTCGAGGTAGTTCAGCATATCCGGCGACTGAATAAAGGTTTCCAGTATCCTCTGGTCGTTGCTGGCCTGCGGAGTAACACCAAACAGGCTCAGGCCTTCAATGGATCCTCCACCTGAATCGCTTCTTTCGATGAGAAAGCTGGCTTGTGAAACATAACGATCCGAAGCAATGAGTGTGTAGTAAATAGTACAGAGCAGCCATGGACAAATCACAATAGCCGTAAACCACTGCCCCGTTTGATGAGTTAGAAATGTGGCCCTGAGTTTGTGAGCAAGCTTGAGCTTTTCTAATTTCTTTTTGATGGTAGATGCATGGGAGCTGGATTCCTTGTTCTCCAGTGGAGATCGAAGCGCTGTGTTCTTGACGAAAGGCTTTTCTTCTAAGGGCGGTGCTTGAATAGTGTCTGGCATAGTGTAGTAGTTAGGTAAATTTACATGGAGTTATAAGCGGCAATAGCATCGTCTATGCTGTCGTGAACGTGGATAGAGCCATCTTTTATATAGATGCCAATATCACACTGCCGCTTTAGCTCATTGATGTTATGTGAGACAAAAAGAAAGTTGGCAATTCCTTTTTTAGCGTCAAAAGTTTTACGGCATTTTTCTTTGAATCGTTTGTCACCAACGGCTGTCAGCTCATCTATTAAGTAGTAGTCGAAGTCAAAAGCCATGCTGACAGCGAATGAAAACTTGGATCGCATTCCGGACGAGTAGCTTTTGAGTGGCATCTCAAAAAAGTCATCTAGCTCTGAGAAGCTTTTAATGTATTCGATCTTTTCCCTGATTTCGTCTTTGTCTTTACCGTAAATTCGGCAAATAAATTCAGCGTTTTCTCGGCCTGTCATACTGCCTTGGTAGCCAGAGAGACCTAAAGGCCATGACACGTTGCCTTTTGTTTTTATGCTGCCTTTATTAGGGAAATCCACCCCGGCAAGGAGCCTCATTAAAGTGGACTTGCCACTACCGTTGGCTCCAAATACTCCGATGTTTTTATCGCCCGGCAAAACAAGGTCTACATCCTTAAGAATGTAATGACGCCCTTGGGGAGTAGGGAAGTATTTTGTGACGTTATTGAAGGTGATCATTGGGTCAGCATCCTGCGCCAGTTGGCCCGGAGCATCAATAAGCCTAAAGTTAATGATGTTAAGGCCCACATCTCAATGTATTCAAGGCTAAGCAGACTTGTATCATAATCGTATGAGAAGCTGGAGCGCATAAATTCAAAAACATGAATTAGTGGATTCCACAGTAGGAGTTCCTGTGCGCTGGAAGGCAGTTCATTGATTGAAAAGAATGTGCCCGAAATAAACATCAATGGTCTTAGCAGGGCGGGTATAAATTTACCAGGCTCAGGGTAAAGTGTATTTATGACTCCAAATAGTAATCCAAGCCCAAATGCGATAATACTCAACAAAAAATAGGCGTAAATGAACATTAGGGTATTCACCAAACTGACTTCATAACCCACCCACCAGGTGATGAGAATGATCCCGACTAGAACAATGAAAGATGTGACACACTCAAGTATGAAGCGGGTCAGAAAAGCATCGAAGACCCTTACCTGACGGTATATCAACAGATTTTTGTTTGCGTTTACGGCACTCATAGACTGCATTATAACTTTCTTGAAATAAAGAAAGGGGGCAATGCCGGTTGCCAGAAACAGTGGGACTTCGAGTCCGCCTACAGAGACTCTGCCACCAAAGTAGAATAGGCCCATAAAAACAGCAATTTGCAACAAGGGCTCAATAAAGGCCCAGGCAATACCAAGGCGATAGGTGCCAAAGCGCGTTTTCAGTTCTCGAATTAATAGGGCATGCAGTACAGCATACTGAATTTGTATGGGGGATCTTGATTGCATTAGGAATGAGGTCAGCCGGTTTAAACGATAGGCAGGTTCAGAGCGGCACTTCGTTTTGGATTATGTATTCAGGCACGCTACCGCCCTTCGATTTTTGCATCATGGGTTGTCATACAACAAACACGAGCACGCATATACTGAAACAGCGAGATTTGGATTTGGCTGAGTACTATAAGGTTTATGTCGTGTTCAGGTAATTGTGTTTAAGCACACTTGTTTAATATCTATATTTGTGCATTTGTGCGATGGCGGGGATTTATGTTTATTGATAATAATAGGATTAAAGTGGCCTTGGCATGGAGCCAGCATGGCTCTCAGTTTTCCATTACCTATGTGCATAGTCTTGTCCATAGAATGCAGTGCATACGTATAAATTTTGTGCAATATAAACGATATATTTTACTGATGCAAGTAATGCAGTAAAGGTCCTTAAGTCCCGCTTAACGATCTGAAGAAGTAAGACAGAATGAACTGAAAGGAGCGCCCTCTGTGCTGTTCAGGCAAAATACCTGTGTTAATAACAATGCACTTGCAAGGTGCTACACAGGGACG
>NZ_JBPCXO010000562.1:0-15002 GCF_051008435.1 Endozoicomonas sp.
CGTTCGGCACTATGGAGTCCAAGTTATTTTGCTGCAAGCTGCGGTGGCGCTCCTATAGAAGTCATCAAACAGTACGTTCAGCAGCAGAGAACACCGCATTAGTCGGCTATCGCCGACGAGCTTACAACCCCGCACTCAAAGTACGGGGTTTTACGCTCAACCGATAAGAATCTGCAACGACTCCAGATAACTGCCCGGAATAGAGGTTTGATGGCTGTTAAAACCGTCCAGAGAGACGCCCTGCCAGTATTGACTGCCCGCTTCGTCATAGGCATAGACACCACCTGGGAGTTGGTAATGCTCCAGGCAATAACCAGAGTTTCCCAAAAAACCGATGCCTATTAATAAACAGCAGAGGAAAGCTTTCATTGCAGATAGGAAGATATTGTTACTGTTAGAAAAGTTTTACGATTAACGTGCTCTGAAACCACAATATAGCCATAGATTTATGATTCATCGCCAAATCCATGCCAATCGACCATGGCTGCATACCTCAGACCCCTATCAGCAGATTCCTTGCCTATTGCTATGCTTAGTCATTTAGCCAATAGCCCATTCAGCTATGAAAACACTGGTAAAGTCCCTTTTCCTGTTTCTGCTATTTCTGCCTGGTTTGAATCCACAGGCCAGTGAAGCGGTCAATCTGGTCAGAGAATACGCACGCGTCACCTATGGCAAGGACCTGAAAATCACCAGCAGCCAGATAGAGCAGCTCAGCTGGGTTCTGGACAATCCCAATATCACTCCTGAGATGTCGGCAGACCGGTTACCCTCAAGTATTCACCGGGAAGTTCCACGGGCCCTGTCACGACTCTACGCTCTGCAGCTGCTGCGATCCGGTAAAGAAGAAGATTACGATGCGTTTATTCTGCCTCAGAAAGACCTGAATATGCCGGTATTGACTGAGCAGCACTTTAATCAATTATCGGAACTGATTCGCGGACTGGATGATGAATCCTACGATACTCTGGCAGCTGCAGCGCTGATCAGTGCAGTCACCCTGTCACCCACTGCCAGAGAACGAGCCTATGTCCTGTTAGGCACAAAACCACCGGAAGACAGCACCCAGTTCCTTGCAGCAACGGCTGAAAAGGCCACCAGCATTTACCCGCTGGCGAAAGAAATTGCCAAGAAATATCATTCCGACGGTCAAAAATTCACTGTGGTATTCCTGCCTGACAGCCATCTGCGCCACATGATGTACAACGAAGGCTCTCTCAATATGTACACCACTCTGAAAAAAGGCTTTCAAAGTGGCAAGCTGAAACCCCAGGACCTTAACCTTTGGTACGCTTACTGGGTGGATAATATTGCTGGTTTCAGAGGCCACGCCAGTGCTAAAGGCTCTCTGTACCTGACAGAGAATACCTACCGGGCTATGAACCAGATCAAAACTGAGCTGGACAAGCTGCAGAAAGATTCGGATTTCAACCCTGTTTCCTCTTATCTCATTGAACGTACCCAGTGGCTGAAGCTCTCGAACTACAAAGGTCTGTCTACCCAGGAGATCCAGGCATTAGGGGCATTAGCCGCCATGATGAGGTTGTTCACCCCTGAAGAGGGTAGCCAGTTACTGATAGCTTTCAGAAAGCTGCCCAGAGAACAACAGAAACGCTGGGTCAAGCATGTTCAGTCACAGCTTCAGACCACCGTTTATGCCACGCCCACTTATGCGCCTGCCCTGTTTGCCAACGCTTTGATTCTCAGCAATCTGGCCGAAACAGTAGATAAGGTTTTGCCGTTTTATCTGAACGCTCTGGATACCGCTGCCCAGTCAAGAAACATGGGCGAGCTGCCTGAAAGTACACCACTGTCATTCAGAGTTCTGGCGAATGATAAACAGGTTCATACTCTGCTCAAGAAAGCACAACCCAAGATACAGATTGATCCAAAAACGGGTCTGGCAACTCTGAAAGAATCTTAGTCACACCAGTATCTGCTGGCGAAGTCCACAAGCAAGGGACTGCAAAGGAGCTATCATGTTTCTTCAAACCTTCGGACCTAATCTATCAGGCAGGGATTTCGCAATCGGTGATCTTCACGGTATGTATGATTTGCTGTTCGATACCCTGAGCCGTGTGGATTTTGATTTCGAGGTGGATCGCTGCTTCAGTGTTGGCGATCTCATTGACCGGGGTCCCGATTCACCTGGCTGCCTGGCCCTGATTCATGAACCCTGGTTCCATCCCGTTTGCGGCAATCATGAAGATACCCTGAGAACCATTGCCCGCAATCCTGAGTCTTCAGACATTCTGGCAGACTGGGTTCTCAATGGCGGTCATTGGCACCTTAAAGTTTCTACCGAAAAAATGCTGGAGTATGCCAACTGGGTAGATACTCTGCCCTGCTTGATACTCGTTGAGCAATCAAACGGAAACAGAGTAGCTATCTGTCATGCGGAATATCCACTGAAACAATGGAATCCGGACAGCATTGCCAATGACCCCGAATTGACCCGGCTGTTGATGTGGTCGAGAACTAAAGTACAGACAGGAAATACCGATCAGGTCGAAGATGTAGACCATATTATCTGTGGTCATACTATTGTCGACAGTCCACTGACTTTAGGAAATACCCACTTTATTGATACCGGGGCTTTCCAGTCCAAAACACTGACTTTGCTACCTCTATCACAACTTAGCAATCATTAACGACTGTATTATTTCTGCTTTACAGCCGACCTCTCTGCCCTATCTTTACTGGTTGTTGGTACTTCTTATCAGAACCAGAAAGTTAATTAAGCTTTAACGAGGGCTGAGCTTGAGAAACCATCTCCATGCCGTAGCAATAATAATGACCATGTTCTTTGGCTTTCAGTGTGTGGCAGATAGCTATGAGCCCTCTGATACAGAGAAGAAGTGCCTGTATAACGAGAAAAAATGGGTAGATTTGCTGCAATATATTGCAAACATTGGGTACCTTGGAGACACCCTGAAAAACACCGACTTGTCGTATGAGATCAGGCACGGGTTATCAGAAATCAGCCACCACTGTCACCGAAGATCTCTAATATGCACCTCAGAGGAGCTCAAGGATTTAAGTTATGCCCTTTCAGGAGTGAATTACGATCCTTTCTATGGGAGAGCGCTGATTAACTTTTCGCTCTCACTGATGGTTTTCAAGACAGGGGGCTATAGCAGAGGAAAGAGGGCATTTGTCGTTCTGGCCGGTACTGCAATCGACGCTATGATCTACAAATTTTATTACTCAGTGTCTTATAAGGCCGCATTTTACTATTTTTTGAAGATGCATACTGAGGGTCCTGAAAAAGCCCATGAATACTGGCAGGCATGGTTCGGATCCTATGTGCTGTCGGCCGTCAATGGCGTTAAGCTTTTTGGAGATGAATGGGGCTGGGAGCAAGGTAAAACCGCAAGAGAATATTATAAGACCTCATTAGATATGACACTTTATCAAGAAATAGTGACAGGGCTAAGCTCACAAACAAGCTCCCCCTAAAACAAGTTCCCCCTAGGAGTCTGTCGGACTTAGCCGACCGTATCAACCCCGCATCCTACTGTCAGGAATCCTGACTCAATCGAAACATCACATCTGGAAAATTAATCCCCGATCTCTTTCAGCTCTGCCTTATACTGAAGTCTTTGTGATATCGACAAAGCAGAGCCCGACATGCAGCCCATAGCCGCCCGATCACTTTCCGACATCGACTGGGAAAACTGGAAAGCCCAGGATCCTGCCACCCTGACGTTCGTGATTAAAGAAGACCATATTCTTTTAATTCGCAAAAAACGAGGGCTGGGAGCGGGTAAAATCAACGGGCCTGGCGGTCGCATGGAAGAAGGTGAAACGACTCTGGAGTGCGCTGTGCGAGAAGTTCAGGAAGAACTTAAAATCACCCCGCTGAATATGGACTTTCATGGTGAATGCCTGTTCCAGTTTGTCGATGGTTACTCCATTCATGTTTATGCCTTTGCTGCTACCGACTATGACGGTATCCCGGAGGAAACTGACGAAGCCATTCCCCTGTGGTTCCATGTCAACGACATTCCCTACGATGAGATGTGGGAAGATGATCGCTGCTGGCTGCCCCTGTTGTTGAAGAAAAAGAACTTCATAGGTCGATACCTGTTCGACAAGGACACCATGCTGGATTACGAAATCGAAATGCTTTCCTGATTTCAAACATGTTGTCATTACCGGAACTGTCCTTTTTTATAACTGCTATTCCTGCAGTCATCATTACCGGACTTAGTAAAGGCGGTATGGGCAGTGCTCTGGGCATGATTTCAGTACCCCTTATGTCTTTAACAATGCCTCCTGTTCAGGCCGCAGCCATTCTGCTGCCTCTTCTACTGGTCATGGACGGGTTTGCCATCTGGGGCTGGCGACATCATATTGACTGGTCCGTCTTTAAAGTCATCATACTTCCAGGTTTATTCGGCATTTTTCTTGGCCTGATGGTTTTTGCATCTTTGAGTGAACAGGCGATCAGGGGCATGATTGGTGTGATCGCCATTCTGTTCTGCCTGAATCAATGGTTTGGCCACTACTTTCGGCCACCCCGAAAACCCGGAAAACTGGCTGGTGTCTTCTGGTCAACCGTAGGCGGGTTTACCAGCTTCGGAATTCATTCCGGTGGGCCTCCTCTGAGCATTTATATGCTGCCACTGAAGTTACAGAAAGAATTTCTGGCAGGCACTATGGCCATTTTTTTCGGTGCGCTTAACCTGGTTAAATTGCCAGCCTATGCCATCCCGGGCCAATTCACTGCAGAGAACCTCCTGCTTTCATCATTGTTACTGCCTATTTGCCCTCTGAGTGTCTGGCTCGGAATGAAAATGGTTAAAACGGTCTCGACTGACTTTTTTTATCAGATTCTGTACGTCAGTCTTTTTCTTACGGGTATCAAGCTCCTGATCGATGTTCTCTAATCCTTTCTGAGAAAATAGAATTTTTTTGGGTACCAACGGTTGGAAAACTGAAATGTGCCCTTATCTATAAATACGACGATGGCTCAAATGAGGATCGTCACTGACAACGACCTGTTCGAACGAAAGGTCATTTAAACAACATATTGCTCCTAAGAGGATATGATCATGCGTAGCATCGATTTAGACTTCACTCCCCTGTACCGTTCCGCAATCGGCTTTGATCGTGTGGCTCACATGCTTGAGAACATGACCGGAACCCAGCAGGCAAAGCAGAACAGTTACCCTCCTTACAACATCGAATTACTGGACGACAACCGGTATCGCATCACCATGGCGATTGCAGGCTTTTCAGAAGAAGAGCTGGATATTGAAGCCCGCGACAATGTACTCCTGATCCAGAGTAAAAAAGACACCTCCGGACCGGAGCGTAAATACCTCTACCAAGGCATTGCCGAGCGCAACTTTGAGCGCCGTTTCCAACTGGCAGACTACGTCAAGGTGACGGGAGCCAGCATGGATAATGGACTGCTGCATATTGAGCTGGATCGGGAAATCCCGGAAGCCATGAAGCCAAGAAAGATCAATATTGGCAAGCAGCAACTGCTGGACACTGAAACCGCCTGAGAGAAAAAACGTCCATAGTCATACAGGGAGCCCGCCGTAAGGCCTGCTCCTTTTTGTGTAACAAAGGTTTAACCCCATTGTTTAGCCTGACTGAGAACAACAACCCGCTTAATCTTTGACAAAGGTCTTGTTATCAATCGCACCCAGCAAGACTCTTGTCCTTTCCTCATCCACTTTGGCATTCAGACGATCTGCCCACGCCAGTGACTCCAGAGCTTCTGTTTTGGCTCTGTCCCACTTCTTCATACGATGAAGAATTTTCGCCATCATATAGCGATACAACATACGGGAGCGCGGCCTCTCAAGATGAACTTCCACCGACTGAATGACCGCCAGGGCACTGATGTATTCACCTTTAAGGTAATCAATTCTCGCCAGCCTTAAACCGGAGCGGACTATTTCGTACTGATTATTCAGCTCATGATAAAGTGTATGGGATTCCATCATTGCTATTCGGGCACGATCCAGATCCGGTTCAGCCAAATCACTGAGCGCCCCACCCAGGTTATACAGAATCTTAGCCTTGAGATACCGATCATTTGGCTGGTGTTTCTTTAACTCTTCCATGCCTTTCTCAGCGAAGTAAACCGCCTCCTTACGGCCCTGAGCTCTGGATACCCCTGACAGCAGATAAAGGCTGGTAATGTATTCTTTCCAGTCCTTGTGCTCGCGGGCATAGTTACTGGCTTCTTCAGCCAGTTTGCGACAATTGTCATAATCGCCCAGATAGAAGTAACTGGATGCGACATTCAGGGCAATCCGGGCACGATCGAGAAAGCGTGACTGCATTCCCGCGTCTTCCATTCCCCGGGTGCCCAGCCGGATGTGAGTCTGCCAACAACCCTCCTGCTTCAGTTTGAAATCATTTTGCAGCAACCAGTCTACCAGCTGCTCAGGTTTGTCTTTGGGGGGCTGCAATTTTTGACAGATAGCCGACTCATCATCGGACATTTGTACCTGACTCACCGCAGAACAGGTAAAAAAAGTCACGCACAAAAGCACCAGAAATTTTGCTTTAAATGTGTGAAAACAATGATTCTTAATTGTCAGAAACAACGGCATTGGCATGGATACAAACTCCATCTCACCCCAACCAGGGCTACTGGCAGCTATCATATATTGGTCAACCGGCCCAGAGGCTCCCTTCAATCAACACTGATTGAAAGGCCATATTCAGGCTAATGATTCATCGCTACAATGAAAGGCCGACGGGAAATGGAGTACTAGTATAGGATAATCCCATCCTGTATTGGTTGGAGCTTCACTCTGCCAACGGCCATAAGCCGTAAACGCAGCTATCACGGGCTTTAACATAATTTCTTATTGAAGCTCGAGGTGGTTGCTCGACAGAATGTAACCGTAACAATAACCAAAACAATGGAACCGGAACAATGATCCAGGCCTATAACCGACTGGTAGAACGTTTCAACAAGCTTTACCGTTTTCAACATCTGTCTGCCATTACCCGCTGGGATCAGTCCGCCATGATGCCTTCCGGAGGCAATCAGGCTCGCTCAGAAGCATTGGCTGAACTGTCCAGTCTGATGCACGAACTACTGACTGAGGAGCAGGTAGGCCAGTGGATCAAAGAGGCCGGGGAAAGTGCTGATGACTTAGTCACTCAACGTTCCATCAGGGAAATGGAACGGAGCTGGAGAAAAGCTTCCGTTATGCCGGCTGACCTGGTCAAGGCTCAGTCTCTGGCCAGCTCAAAGTGTGAACACGCCTGGCGAACCCAGCGTCCTGAAAACGACTGGAAAAGCTTCTCTGCAAATCTGAAAGAAGTGGTTAAGCTGGCCCGGGAAGAAGCCAGCATCCGCGCAGCCGCATCCGGTGCAAAAGGCTACGATGCGATGTTAGAGCTTTATGAGCCTGGCATGACGTCCAGTGAGCTGGATGTACTGTTTGGTAATCTCAAAAGCTGGCTACCTGAAACACTGCAGACAGTGGTTGAACAGCAACAAAATGATTCGCTGATAGTCAGCCAGGGTCACTACCCCACAGAAAATCAAAAAGCCCTTGGGCTGGATGTAATGAAACTGCTGGGTTTTGACTTTAATCATGGCCGACTGGACGTCAGTATTCATCCATTTTGCGGTGGCGTTCCAGAAGATGTCCGTCTCACGACCCGCTATAACGAAGCAGACTTTGTTGAATCCCTGATGGGCACCATCCATGAAACAGGGCATGCCCGTTATAATCAGAACCTGCCTGAAGATTTGCGAGCTCTCCCGCTGGGCTCCTATCGTTCCATGGGGGTTCATGAAGGTCAAAGCCTGTTCTTTGAAATGCAGCTGGGTCGCAGCCCTGCATTCCTGCAACTGATCAGGCCTCTGATCGTTAAACACCTGACTGAAAATCAGGAAGATAAGCGTTTCAGTCAAACCAACCTTGAGAAAATCTACAACCGGGTAAAGCCAGGCTTTATTCGTGTTGACGCTGACGAAATCAGTTATCCCATGCATGTCATCCTGCGCTATGAAATCGAGAAGGCGCTGATTGAAGGTGACCTTCAGGTAGATGACCTGCCCCAAGTCTGGGATGAAAAGATGCAGGCTTACCTTGGCTTGTCCACCGGCGATAATCACAGCATTGGCTGCATGCAGGACATTCATTGGCCTATGGGGGCTTTTGGCTACTTCCCGAGCTATACCCTTGGGGCCATGTATGCAGCCCAGCAGTTCTCTACTGTTAAACGACAGCTACCCGATGTAGAGAATCGCATCTCAAACGGTGATCTGGAACCTGTCTTCAGTTGGTTAACAGATAACATCTGGCAACAAGGCAGCAAACTGGAAACCCATGAGCTTTATACCCAGGCTACCGGAGAACCACTGAATGCAGACCACTTTAAGCAACACATTCTGAGCCGATACCTGACTTCCTGATTTCACCTTCCCTTGAATGGCCTGAACCTACTTGAATTGAAGTCGGGTTCAGGTTTACTGGACAGCCGTCTGATATTAGCTATTTTTATGTGAGGTTTAAGTATTTTCAGGTACAGATTGTGTCGTTCAGACAACTGTTGTCAGGCATCTGTTTTTCGTTCGTTCTCAGCTTTCATTCCATAGTTCAAGCTCAACCCAGCTTTCTTCTGAGAGTACATCCCTCTCTTACCCCTGGACTGCCTCCCACCATCCTTCTGTACACTCCCGATGGCGAACTGTTGCAATGGACGTTACAGCTTGACTGGATGAAAGACCTTAAACGGCTTCCTACCGTTCCCTCAAAGGATGTGTCCCTTAAACAGGATGATAATAACCTTCTGCGCTACGACCCAGATACCGAGCCACTGAACAGTCAGCAGGTTCAGGCGCTCATGAACTACCTGGAATCCGGTTTTGCTCCTCTGCAGGGCTACCAGAACAAAACGACTTTACCCTTTATGGTTGAACATCTGAATAACCGGCTGGTGGATCTGGATCAACTCCAGCAGCACTACACTCTGACCCTGACAGATGTTGCTCCAACAGGAAAAGGATTCACTCAGGTCGTAGTCACCGATAATCATGGCAACACATTTGAATACCGGCTACGAGATCAATCAGTTAGCCTTCATCGATCAGAAAAACGAAATGCTAAAGCAACTGCAGCCCAAAAGTATCTGAATCTGTTGGAAAATGAGTGCGATGATGAAACCGGCATTACCTGCCTGAATGAACTATTGGATGACCCTCCAGACTACGTAGTGCACCAACAAAGACTGGTTCGTTCGATCAATCATGTCACCGATGAATACGGCAATTTCACCAATACTACTATCGCTCCGGAAACGGACAAGGGCCCTGTAATTTCAAATACTACGGCTATCTATATCATTTCTACGATTGGGTTCGTTTACATCGTCATCGATATTGTTTTGGCTACTGCACTCTGCTGGGTTTGCTGGGTTTGCTGGGGAATTAAAACGTCCAAAGATGCCGTCAGATCAAAGCCTCAAGGCAAAGATCCAAAACAGCCCAAAGTGAAGTTTCAGGGCTCTCCTCTGGAGGAAGTGGGGGGAGGAGACACACGACAGACTGAAAATATCATGCTCCAGACAACCATTGATATAAGCCCAGTGGTCAATACAGATCTTTTGAAAACCGACTCTCAACTCAATAAGGCACTTGACAGGATTGATGAAGAAGAAGAAACAGAATTCAGCGCAGGAGTTGAACCACCAAAACTCGATGGAGCCATTAAACTCGAACCCGCTACTCAGTGAGCGTCCTGTTATTTTAAAAATTCATACGACATGCATCAGGAGTCAGTGTACTCTGTCGGCCATAACAAACCCCACCCTCAACAAAATAACAGCCAGCAACAGCTACCATGCAACTAACCGAATTACACAATAGCAGCCGCTACATCATAATAGCGGCGGCACTGGTGATCATTCTTGCCGGTATCCGCCTGGGCAGCGAAATATTGTCTCCCCTGCTGTTCTCCTACTTTCTGGCGATATTACTCAACCCCGGTATTAACGCGCTGAGCCGACTGCGTATCCCAAGAATACTGGGCATTTTTGTTGTGGTTTCAGTGCTGATTGTCGCCATTCTCATGATCGTTACGGCCATTGGCAGCGCTTTGCAAGAGTTTGCCAAAGCCCTTCCCGGCTATAAGCAGCAAACCATCGATATTATTCACCAGATTACTGAAAAGCTGGCCCGTCGAAGTATTAACCTGGATCTGACCTCCATGACGGAGCCTCTGGACACTTCCTCACTGTTTGGTTTTCTGACCTCCATGCTGACTCATATGGGGAGTGCCACCAGCTATGTATTCCTGATTTTTCTGACGGTTATTTTCATGCTGGCAGAGGCGCCCCTGCTTAGAAATAAACTGGTCCGTTCCATGTCCAATCCGGAACAGCAACTTAAAGATCTGGAAAGGTTCGTGTCTTCGGTCAACCGCTATGTGGCCCTGAAGACAGCCATCAGTTTGGTCACAGGCTTACTGGTTGCATTGCTGCTCTGGTCACGTGGGGTCAACTTTTATCTGCTGGGCGGTATTCTGGCTTTTGCCCTGAACTTTATCCCCAATATTGGTTCTATATTGGCGGCTATTCCCGGCATTCTGATCACTCTGCTCCAACTCGGTTTCTCTGAAGCCCTGTTTGTGTCTGCGGGTTACTTCGCGATCAATGTGGTGATCGGTAATATTCTCGAACCCCGGATATTGGGTAAGGGACTCGGCCTTTCTCCTATGGTCGTCTTTTTATCATTGCTGATCTGGGGCTGGTTACTGGGTCCCATTGGCATGCTGCTCTCTGTTCCCCTGACCATCAGCATTAAAATTCTACTGGAGTCCTCACCGGGTAGCCGTCGATTCGCAGCTCTACTCGGTTCTGGTCGACCGAAAGCAGAAGTGGAGGCTGAACAGACAAAATAATCCGCAGCTTCAGCCGACTGTGTATTACAGTAAACAGATTCATCAATAGACAGGCAGAACACCATGCAAAAAAACCCATGGATAGACTGGGCTGAACAAATCAGGGCTATAGCTCAAAACGGAATTACCTATACCGACGGTGGCTTTGACCTCGAGCGATATCATCAGCTGCAAAGCATTGCTCATGAAATGACAGCGCTTCTGACAGGGGCTCCCACCGAACAGGTCGATCACTTTTTCCTTCCTGAAACCGGTTATACCACCCCCAAGCTGGACATTCGGGCCGGGGTTTTTCATGAAGGTCGTATTCTGCTGGTCCGGGAGCGCTCTGATGATTGCTGGGCCCTGCCGGGTGGCTGGGCTGATGTCTGTGAATCCCCTGCTCTGGGAGCAGAACGGGAAGCTCTGGAAGAGTCCGGGTATATTGTCAAAGCCCAGAAGCTGGTTGCTGTAAGAGATGTCCATAAACATCCCTATCATCCAAGAAACCCTCATCACCTGATTAAAATGCTGTTTCTGTGCGAACTGAAAGGCGGCAGCCCAACCGCCAATATTGAAATATCAGAAGTAGACTTTTTTGACCTGAGCCAGCTACCGACTCTTTCTCAGGGAAGAACCATTGCTTCGGACATTACTTTGCTGAAACAACACCATGGAAATAGAGACCTGCCTACCGAATTCGACAAATAGGTAGTTACACCTACCATTTCCCAGAGATTACTGGCACTATGTCGCCTAAAAGCAGGATGCTGACATTGTGCCAAGGAACCCGGCACGACTGTTTATAAAACAGTCAACTTCTCAGGCGGTAGCGTGCCTGAATCATAAGCCTCCTGTCTCTGATGTTCCTTCCAGACTGAGAATTGCCTTAATTTCATGCGGAAATCGGACCGACTTTTCCAACTCACCAATATTTTGAGAGCGCATCAGCCCATCACGGCGAAAGAGTTGGCGGAAAAACTCTCGGTTTCCGAACGGACTGTCTATCGCTATATAGATGACCTCTCAGTTTCAGGTATTCCGGTTTATGGCGAAGCGGGTATTGGTTACAGGCTGTCAGAAGGCTTCGAGCTTCCACCTTTACAACTGACAGAAGAAGAGCTGGAAGCCCTGATTGTGGGCGTGAATATGGTCGCTTCCTGGACCGGGCCCGCTTTCAGCAAAGCATCCTCGTCATTACTCAATAAAATTGAAGCGGCACTCGCCCAAGACTATTCCGATTCATCAGGGAATAAGAGATATATAAGAATACCCGGTGAACATAGACAGCCAATAGATTTTGAGCACTGGGAAATACTTCATGAATCGGTTAAATCTGCAGATTGGGTGAACTTCTCCTATCAATCACTTTCGGAGCAAACCTCCAGTCGTACTGTGTTCCCTTTAGGACTCTTTTATTGGGGCAACAAATGGACACTGGGGAGCTGGTGCAGTGAAAAGAAAGCCTATAGGGACTTCAGGATTGATCGCATAACATCTCTTAAAGTCGTCCCATCCACCACCAGACTTCCTGATGCTGTGTGTCAGGCAGATTACATCCACTACCAGCAAAACAAGTCGATGCAAAAAGCGACTGACACAACGCTGTCAGGAGACTAGTCCAAGAATAATCTCTCTATCACAGGAGAGAACCATGATCTATCGACCATCAACGTCTGACTTTATGGGTATGGAGTTTGCCACTTTCCGGCTTCGGGATGGTGTCACTGAAGAACAATTAATAGCGCTTTCAAAAGAAGTCGATCAGCAGTTTCTGTCAGAACAGAAAGAGCTTCTGGCGCATTTTCTACTAAAGGGCAAAGACGGACAATACGCTGATGTTGCCATTGCCACCACCCAGGAAAAAGCAGAAGAAATTTGCGATATGTGGCTTCACAATGAAGTCACACAACGCTACCTGGAATTACTGAATCACGACACTGTCGATATGACGTTCTGGTCCAGAATCAGTTAAGAAACCAAAGCCAGCCTTGAGTTACTCCTGGCTGGTTCATTCCTGCCTTACTTGAATGCCTTACAGAGAAAACTATGATCCCAGTAAACATGTCCGTTGTTTCCGGTGTAGCCATTGCTGAAATTAAGGGAGAGCCCAAAATACTCTTACTTAAGAGAGCCAAAGAAGGATTCTGGTGTCATGTGGCTGGGAAAATAGAAGAGAGTGAAACTGGCTGGCAAGCCATTATTCGCGAGTTTCATGAGGAAACCGGAATACAGGCAACCCAGCTCTACAATGCTGAATACTCTGAACAGTTTTACGAAGCAGGTAAAAACCGGTTTATGATCATTCCGTCCTTTGTCGTGCTTTGCGACAAGAATCAACGTGTAACATTGAACCCTGAACACACAGATTACCGATGGTGCTCGCTCCAGGAAGCCATAAAGCTTGTGCCTTTCCCGAATCAGAAACATCTCTATCAGCATGTCTGGAAGTATTTTCTGGAAAGTACTCCGTCCGATCTGATGAAGATTGACCTTTCTCTTTGACTTAAGTGATTTTCGATCACTTTCCATCCTTTCAACCCTGCCAATCCAGTGAGGACTGCTATGCCTTGAGAAGACGATAACCAACAGCCGAAATAAAAAGATTTAACAATTAGAAAAATGGAGTTATCAGTCATGGATGTACTTTTCAATCTTACTAACCTGAAGTCGTTAATCACTTTTGTTCACCTGGCAGGTCTGGCCTTTGGCGTCGGTGGAGCCTGGGTTTTGGATGGATTTCTGCTTAAGCACAGTCGCAAGGATGTGACCCCGGAAAAATACCAGATCATTGAATTTGTCTCCAAATTCGTACTGGTCGGTATTCTGCTGCTCTGGTTCTCAGGACTGGCATTTGTCGCCTACTACTACCTGTGGGCACCCGAAAACCTGACCAATGAGAAAGTCTGGGCAAAAACCTTTATTGTCACTGTTCTCAGTATCAACGGTTATTTTATTCACACCCGGATTTTGCCAAAACTGAAAGCCTGCATTGGCAAAACTCTTACTGAGTCCCTGTCCAGATCCGAACTGAAAGTCATGACTCAAATCGGTACGGTATCTTTTGTTTCCTGGCTGTTCCCTATCATTCTGGGCGTTTCCAAAAGCCTGAATTTTACGGTTCCCGCTCTCAATATCGTAGCTTTCTACCTTGTGTCACTGGTTGTGGCCATGGCTATCGCTAGTCTTATTTCAGAAAAGCTTCTCTTTGGCTCAGGTCGTTCCGAACCCAGTAGTCACTCGGCTTGATACCTGATTTCGTACATAATGTGTTTGCCATTATGTACGGGTTTTTATAAAAATAACGGTTATGACAAGGAGAACGTCAATGCCAAAAAAAGTAATTACTGGTCAATTTGAGGGAAGCCGCTTCTCTGTAGAAAACACTTGGTTTAGTGGTGCTAAGCTACTTTATGAAGGAAAAGTAATAGCCACTAACAACAGTATTTTTGCCTTAAAAAAAGAAGTTCCATTCATGGCAGCAACCATTGATATTGCCGGTACAGAGAGAAATATTGAAGTTTTTGCCTATGCCATCTTTAATGTGCAGCTTCAAATTAAAGTTGATGGGCAAATGATTGCTGGAGAAAACTTCTAATTCTTATACATGCTGTATGGAAATCTTTTGCTGTAATTTCCGAACATCATTGACTTAATTGATACTTGCCAGCTAGCTAAAATTTATTAGATCACAAATATAAATTAATTAGAAAGTCATTTAATTTCCCTTAAAGATTTATGAACACATCCTTGTGTCCCAGTCTACTTACTAACAGCCCAGTGAATTAGAAAGCCCTCCGGTGCGATTCTCAACCGCATTCTCCTTATAGACAGGGAGTCCGGGGAAAAAATTCAAAGACGTTCGATGTTCAATTTCGTCAATCGCCACTTCCGTCCGACAGTAATTGTCCCTGCGTCCTGCTGTCTGTTCCATGATAAAACCTGAAGCTTCTATCCCGCCCCGACTGTTGATCGTTGCCACTACCTTGAAGTAGGCAGAAGGTATTCTGGTAGCTTCTTAATAACTGCTGCAAAGCCCACAAGGTAGTATGTGAGAAGCTTTTTCAATCAAGTCCGTCAGCCTTGGAAACGAGCCACTGCCTGTTAACCTGTCTGTCAGATAGTCCCAGAATG
>NZ_JBPCXO010000563.1:0-12342 GCF_051008435.1 Endozoicomonas sp.
AAACGTCTGAAGCTCATCCATTGAAAGTAAGAGTTGTTGAATAGACACAAAAAAAATCCGACTGAGGGTTCTCAGTCGGATTTTGGTAGCTGATCAGTTAATTTCAAACATTAAGTGAACAGCATTGAGGTTAAATAACCTGGCTTTTTTGTAGCGACCTAGAATATCAGTCGTTAGTCTGCCAAATTTTCTTATCCTTTTTGCGCAGATCAAATGCTTCGGGTTCAAACAGGGTGGATGGATCATCCGGCAGCATATCCGGTGCTTTCTTGTTGTGCTGAATTACTTTCAACTTGGTATAGCGATCTTTGGTCGCCTTGGCCAGTGTTTCAGAGTTTCTCATGATGGTCGGTCTGATAAACAACATGAGATTTCGTTTCTGGCTTTTGTCCTGTTCATATCGGAACAGGTTTCCAATGATAGGGATGTCACCCAGTAGAGGGACTTTCTTCTTGGTCTGGGTCTTGATGTTTTCAATCAGGCCACCAATAACAATGGTTTGGCCATCATCCACAAGAACGGTGGTTTTCAGTGTTCTGTTATTGAAGATGAGGTCGCCATTATTCAGCAGGGATTCCGATGTGCTTACATCCAGAGAAGAAACTTCCTGCTCCAGTTCCAGTCTGATGCCATTACCCTCACTGAGGTGGGGAGTGATCTTGAGCTTGATACCGACATCCTTTCGATCAGTGGTGGTGAACGGGTTATTGCTGCCACCACCGGCTGAAGTTTGATAGGAGCCGGTCTTGATAGGAATGTTCTGACCTACCAGGAATTCAGCTTCCTGGTTATCCAGAGTCAGCATACTGGGAGTAGAGAGTATGTCGTTATTGGATTTGGCACTCAGTGCAGAGACCAGTACACCAAAATTGTCGCCTCTCAGGGCCAGGGAGCCCAGTGTAATCGCCGAATTATCCAGAATATGACCGGTTATACTGCTTTTAGTCCCTGAAACGGTGGTTGTTGATTTACCATCGGACCCGCTCGTAGTGGACTCTCCACGAATCGTCTTTTTACCGTCAATACCCCACTGAACACCCAAAGCATCATCAATGCCGCCTGAAACTTCCACGATCACAGCTTCCAGAAGAACCTGAGATCTCGGAATATCAAGCTGACGTACGATATGTTCCATTTCTGCCAGAGTGTCCGGATCAGCAATCATGATCAGAGCATTCTGGGTCTCATCGGCTTTAACAAAAACATTGGGTGCTGATTTGGCACTCTTGCTCTTACCGGAAGGCTGCCCTTTGGTTTGAACCTTGGGAGAAGAGGGCTGCTGGGGAACAGCTTGTTGTGCGGAAGCGGAAGACTTGGATTTCTTTTCCTGACTGTCCTGAATGGTTGAGGACGCTTCTGCAAGGATGTCTGCGATGTTCTTGGCATCACCGTAGCTGAGGAAGATAACCTTGGTGTTGGACTTGCGAATTCCTTCCTTATCCAGAGTTTCTACCAGCTTTCTGACTCTTTGACGCTTACTGGCGTTGCCCTTGATAACCAGACGGTTGCTGCGTTCATCGGCGATGACCTGCAGTCCGCTGGGCAGTTGCCCTTTACCAGTTACCAGTGTGTCCTGGATGATCTTGGAGACATCACCCACCCAGGCGTGCTTGAGTTGAAGCACTTCGTAATCGTTATTGCCGGTTTCATCCAGTTCTCTGACCAGCTTGGTAATACGGTCGACGTTGTCTGCAAGGTCACTGACAATGACGGCATTACTGGATGCTGAAGCGGCTGCGTGCCCGTATTGAGCGATCAAAGGACGAATGATTGGAATCAGTTCAATGGCTGAAACGCTGTGCAGTTCTATGACTCGAGTGGTCATTACAGCATCACGAGGTTTCTTGTTATCGCTGGGTGAGCTGGTTTTTGCCGTGGTACTGGGCACTATGTTAATGATGTTGCCTTTGGGGATCACGGCATAGCCATTAGCGGAAAGGACTTCCAGGAACACGTCGTAAACTTCGTCGCTGCTCAGTGGCTTGGAAGAAATGACCGTAACGGTGTTTCCGCCCTTGATTCTGGGGTCGATGACAAAAGTTTCACCAGTGATTTTGGCAATCTGCTCAATGAACTCCCGGATGTCAGCATTCTTGTGGTTCAGAGACCACTTCTTATCCTTCGCTGATTCAGCTTTCAAGGCCTCAGAAGGGGATTTTGTTGCTGGGTTGGCAGCTGGATTTGTTGGAACAGGTGCTGCAGAAACGCTGCTCTGAAGGCTTAGGGTAAGCAATGCAGCAAGCAGAGGTCTGAAGGCCATGGATACAAATGGACAGTCTTTAGTTTTCATCACTTAACCATATGAAGAGGTTTTAATTCTTGTATCAAATCCCTTGATTCGCCTGCTGAAGCTTGTCTCTTAACTCCTGCATGCGCTGTTCAAGTGATTTTCCATCCGGCTCCTGAGTATAGCCGGGGCGTTCTGTTTTTTTATCCATAGCATCTGCGGGGCTTTTGAATTCCTGTAAAGCCCTGTCATCTTTACCAGCATCCGGAAAATAAAGGGTTTCAAGCTGGCCATTGCGACTTAAAATTACATGGTCCGAATGTACTTCCCTCAGTATTGCACCGCCGGGAAGTGTATCTCCGATGGCATAAAGCTTGTCCTGATTGCTGCCTTGGATAATAGCACTTGAATTTTTGTTCTTCTGACCACGTTCACCAACGGCGCCTCTGAGTACCAGGTTCAATCTTGTTTTAGGAATATCGGCGGTTTGCTTGGCGACTTCAGGCTGATGATTGGCTCCAAACAGTAATTCGAAATCCCTGGGAGTCAGAACTTCTTCTGAAGGCTGGACCTGAGACACCTGTTCAGAATTATCAAGAGCATCATCTTTTAGCAGTGATTCATAAAAGGAAAAAGACTGAATGCCTAATGAGACAATCATGGCGATTGTCAGAAGGCTGGTCAGTACAATGCGGTTTTTTCGATGGCCCCATTTTAAATAGGTGGCCATGACCTCTGAATTCATAGTGTTCTCTATTTAATGTTCACTTGATTAGGGAAGGCATGCTGGGTCATGGACTATTCTTAATCTAAATAAAGCATAAGAGTGCTACTTTTAAAAGCTGACGCTCTAACCAAAAACAGTTTCCAATTAATTGCAGGTAATCAGGAATTTCTGTTCGAGCATAAAGTTTGGGTTGTGTTTGAGCCATTTTTAAAATTCAGTTGTAAATTTCGGATATTGGATCACACTTCCTGTGATGTGCTTGAAGAATAATTCAATTTCCAGGGCTTTGAGTAAAAAAATACCTGATTGATTCTAGCCGTCATCAATCAACCCTAATTAAGAAGTTCTGGAATTATTAATTATCCAAGGAGTTAGTCTTGACTGACACAGCTGCCCTTCCAGATGATCCGGAATCCCAAAATCAGGGAATGATGCTGCAGCGTCTGCCATTTACCTTTGCTAAACGGCATGGAGTGGTACTGGTTTGGGAGCAGGAACAGCCCGTGCTCTATTTTCGTTCAGTGCCCTCTGCGGATATTTTCTCTGAAGTCACCCGAATTACCTGTCAGTCCCCCATTTATCGCAAGGTGGATACAGACAAACTCTCTGAAGTTCTATCCGAGTGTTATCACAATGACAGTTCTGAAGCCTTGCAGAATGCTGCCGGGATCAGTGACGATCTTGATCTGAGCAGCCTCGCTGAAGCGGTACCGGTCACAGAAGATCTACTTGAGCAGAGTGATGATGCTCCTGTTATTCGTCTGATCAACGCGTTGTTAACGGAAGCCATCAAGGAAGGCGCTTCAGACGTCCATATTGAAACCTTTGAAAGTAATCTGGTTGTCAGGGTCAGGGTCGATGGCGTTCTCAGGGAAATTCTCAGCCTCCAGCGAACATTGGCGGCACTGCTGGTTTCGAGAATCAAGGTTATGGCCCGGCTGGACATTGCTGAAAAGCGTGTTCCTCAGGATGGCCGTATCTCCCTGAAAGTTGCTGGTAAAGAGGTGGATGTAAGGGTCTCCACGCTTCCATCCAGCAATGGTGAGCGTGTAGTACTGCGTCTTCTCGATAAGGCAGCTGGGCGTCTTGAGCTCAAGCATCTGGGGATGGACAGTCAGGATCTTCTGGGAGTATCCAGTTTGCTGGCCAAACCTTATGGCATCATTCTGGTAACCGGGCCAACGGGTTCCGGTAAAACCACGTCACTTTATGCCTGTCTCACTTCATTGAATGACAAATGTCGAAACATTCTCACCGTAGAAGATCCTATTGAATACAACCTTCAAGGTATTGGCCAGACTCAGGTGAATACCAAGGTGGATATGACTTTTGCCAGAGGGTTGAGAGCCATTCTTCGTCAGG
Source organism: Endozoicomonas sp. (assembly GCF_051008435.1). Taxonomy (GTDB): domain Bacteria; phylum Pseudomonadota; class Gammaproteobacteria; order Pseudomonadales; family Endozoicomonadaceae; genus Endozoicomonas_A. Next base: position 4,317 of record NZ_JBPCXO010000563.1, read on the forward strand.
ATCCTGATGTGGTCATGGTGGGTGAGATCCGTGATACCGAAACAGCAGAAATTGCCGTTCAGGCCAGCTTAACGGGTCACCTTGTACTTTCAACTCTGCACACCAATACGGCCATTGGTGCATTAACCCGTTTGCAGGACATGGGAATAGAGCCTTTCCTGCTGTCATCCAGTCTGTTGGGCGTGATTGCGCAGCGCCTGGTAAGAATGCTCTGCGACCAATGCAAACAGCCGTACCAGCCCGATGAAGCGGAATGCCGGGAGCTCGGTGTAGAGATGGCTAATGCTCCCAATCTCTATCATGCAAAAGGCTGCAAAGAGTGTAACCACAGTGGATACCGAGGCCGGACAGGTATCTATGAAGTGGTCATGGTCGATGAACAGATTAGAAGGATGATTCATGCTGGCGAGGGAGAGCAGGCGATTACTGACTATGTCAGAAAGAGCTCTACTGGCATAAGGGAAGATGGCGCTAAGAAGGTACTGGCTGGTCTGACAACACTGGAAGAAGTGCTCAGGGTGACCCAGAAAGATTAATCCGTATCGGAGGCGGATAACCGCACGACATGGCTGCATATGAATACATAGCCCTCGACCAGCAGGGCAAACAGCACAAGGGAACTCTGGAAGCCGACAGTAACCGGCATGTCCGGCAAATGCTTCGTGACAGGGAGTGGACACCCTTGTCGGTCAGTCCGGTATCGGAACAGAAAAAAAACAATTCCAGCGGAGTATCGACGCTATTTCAACGGGGTGTTTCGGCCGTTGAACTGGCCACGCTGACCCGCCAGCTGGCAACCCTTATTCAAGCTGCAATGCCTGTTGAAGAAGCGCTGTATGGCGTCGCCTCTCAACAGGAAAAGCGCAGACTGAAAAATATGTTGTTGGCGATACGCTCTCGGGTTTTGGAAGGTTACACCCTGGCTCAGAGTCTTGAAGATTTTCCCCATATTTTCCCCCAGATGTTCCGGGCCACCGTATCGGCCGGTGAGCATGCGGGTTATCTGGACAAAGTGTTAAACAGGCTGGCGGACTATACCGAAGCCCGGATGAAGTCCACCCAGAAAATTCAGCAGGCATTGTTGTACCCGCTCATTCTGTTGGTGGCTGCCCTCGGGATTGTTAGCTTCCTGTTGGGTTATGTGGTGCCGGATGTTGTGAAGGTTTTTGTCGATACCGGCCAGGATTTGCCCGGTATTACCGTAGCACTGATTGCTGCCAGTGAAGGCTTTCAATCGTATTGGCCTTTTATTTTCAGCATTATTTTCTTTGGCATTGTGGCTTTTAAACAGGCTCTTAAAAAACCTGCCATTCGAATGTCCTGGGACCGATTCTTTTTACGTCTGCCGATTCTGGGTCGATTCAGCAAAACGCTGAGTGCCGCTAGGTTTGCCAGCACGTTGAGCATACTGACGCGAAGCGGTGTTTCTCTGGTAGAAGCATTGGTTATTGCGTCTCAGGTCATTGATAACCGGGCAATTTGTGACTCAGTGAAAGATGTTGCCCGCAGGGTTAGTGAAGGTTCGAGTTTGAATCGAGCCTTAGCGGAAACCGGTTATTTTCCGCCTTTGATGCTTCATATGATCGGCAGTGGTGAATCAACGGGTGAGCTGGACGAAATGCTGGACAGGACTGCCCAGAACCAGCAGATGGAATTAGACGGGAGAGTGTCTCTGCTGCTCGGACTTTTTGAACCTTTAATGCTGGTCGTTATGGGGGGCGTGGTCATGGTGATCGTCCTTGCGATTCTGCTGCCCATTTTGAATATGAACCAGCTGTTGAACTGAACGCAGCGAATGCCACCAGGTCCTGGTGGTGTTTGTACAGATAGAAACAGGACGTACAGGACAGGGTCTGCAGGTGAACGGGCAGATTTCTCTGGAGGTGGCGGCAGTGGATCCACTTCTTCGGTACGGAATCCATTGATGAGGTCGTGAAAATGATGACAAGACAGGTACAAAAAGGTTTTACCCTTATTGAGATCATGGTGGTAGTCGTGATTCTGGGGATACTGGCTGCCATGGTAGCGCCAAAAATTCTCAGCCGTCCTGATCAGGCCAAGGTGACAGTGGCTCGATCCGATATTGAAACGATCTCCCAGGCGTTGGAGCTTTTCAGGCTCGACAATGGTTTTTACCCTTCCACGGACCAGGGGCTCGAAGCGCTGGTCAAGAAGCCCACAATTACCCCTGAACCCAGAAGCTGGAACCCTGAAGGTTATTTGAAAAAGGCTCCGGTTGATCCCTGGGGAAATGCTTACATTTACCTTCAGCCCGGAAATCATGGCAAATACGATCTCTATTCTCAGGGAGCTGATGGGCGTGAAGGCGGAGAAGGCCTTGATGCAGATATCACTAACTGGGAAGAGTCGTGAGTTTAACCAGGTTATCTGATCAAACGTTTCAAAGCGACAGGGATTCAATGAACACTCTGATGTCGGAAGGCAGCAAGCCGGATAGCAAACAAAACCAGGGCTTCACTCTGGTTGAGTTGCTGGTTGTCATCCTGATTATCGGGATTTTGCTAGGTATCACGCTTCTCAGTCCGATCACTGGTAACGTGCAGAAAACTGTGCAGGAGCAGGCTGCAAGGTTACAGGTGTTGTTCTCACAGGTAAGGGACAAGGCTCTGCTAGACAATGCCGAATATGGCTTTTCCATTGATGAAAACGGCCGTTATCACTGGTGGGTATTACCGCTTGAAAGCACTGAGTGGGTAGCCATTACGGAGACACCGTTTCAACCTTATAAGTTGCCTGACAGTCTGAATGTTTATCTGAATACCGCTGAAGGTGATCTTCCTTATCTTGAACCCAGAGATGAGGGCCCCAGGGTGGTGTTTTATTCGGATTATCAGGTAACCCCTTTTTCTCTTTATGTCGTTCCCAATGAAAACAAGAAGCAGAGGGTGGTGCTGAAAACTGATGGCTTGTCCGATGTCGAAGTCGTCCGCTAGTTCTAATGGCTTCACCCTCATTGAGGTGATGGTAGCTCTGGTTGTATTTGCTGTGGCTGCTTCCATGTTGATGCTGGTGGACGGTAACAGTATTCGCCTAACCCGATATATGCAGGAAAAGGTGTTGGCTGCACAGGTTTCCGATCAATACCTGAGTCGGCTTCAGGCAGAAAAAAACTGGCCTGACAAGGGTATCAGAGGAAAGGTTGAGAATTATGCCGGATATTACTGGTATGTGCGCCAAACCGTCAGGGATACCAGTGAGCGAGACTTCAGGAAGATCGTTGTGGATGTTTTTGTCGGTAATCAAAAGCCGGGTGATGATGATATCCCGATGTTTTCTCTGGACTCCTATCTGAGGAAACCCAAGAAATGAGGGGGAGCAAAGGGTTCACGCTACTTGAGCTGATGATTGCCATTATGCTCTTTGCCATGATCAGTACGGCAGCCTACAAGCTGTTTGATTCTGTCAGCCGGGCTCAACTGGTGACCGACGGGATACTGGACAGATTGGATGAGATTCAGCGGGCCCAGCTGATTCTGGAAAAAGATCTGTTCCAGATGGCTGCGCGACCAGTGAGAGATGAGTTTGGTGACAGCCAGCCGGCTGTTAAGTCACCCAGTCGTGATGGTTTTGCACTGGAATTTACCCGATCTGGCTGGCGCAACCCTCTGCAGGAACTGAGGAGTAATCTTCAACGGGTGGCCTATGACCTGGAAGAGGGTGAGCTGGTCCGTTACTACTGGCTAACACTGGATCGGGCACCAGACCCTGTTCAGATCCGGCAAGTCATCCTCAGCAATGTGCAGGGATTGAAATTGCGCTTTATGGACGAGAAAAAGCGCTGGAGCAGCAGCTGGCCACCGGCGAAGCAATCCCAGGGGCCCAAACCTGCTGGAGAGACCAAGAAAGCTGAAGACCCGGTGATGCCTCGTGCCATAGAGCTGACCTTGCAGCATGCGAGTTTTGGAACTCTGGTGACCATTTTACCGGGGACGGATTACAAGCCCTCCGATGCACAGAAGAAACCGGATCAGCAGCAGGCACCTACCGAGAAGTCGGATGAGGAAGAGGGTGACGATGATGAGGGTGAGCAATGAGATCAGTTAACAAGCAACAAGGCATTGCCCTGATCTATGTGCTGCTGATTTTCGCCATGATCACGTTGATGGCTTCTCAGATGGTCACCAGCCTCTGGCTTCATACTGAAAAGAATACCCGTTATCTGGAGCGCATTCAGGCCAGGCACCTAGCCCTGGGTGCTGAACAGTATGTTGCTTTGCTCCTTGAGCAGGATGCGGAAGATGACAAAAAGAAGAAAAAGGTCATGGATCATGAAAGTGAGCGCTGGAATGTTCAGGAAGTGGGATACGCAGTGGATCAAGGTGAGATCGAGCTGGTGATTGTCGATGAAACCAGCCGGTTTAATCTGAACGGGCTTGCTGCAGAAGCACTGGATGGCAAGACGTTCGATGGCATGTTCCAGAAAATGCTGCAGAACCTGGGTTTGGATGTACAAATTGCTTCAGCCATCAAAGACTGGATCGACACTGATCAGGAGCCCACTGAAGCTGGAGCAGAAGATAATAATTATTTGGTGATGGACCCTCCCAGACGAACAGCGGATGCACCTCTGGTCTCACTCTCCGAGTTAAGATTAATTCAGGGTATTGGCAGTTTTGAGTTTGAACTGTTGGCACCTCTGGTGACAGCTTTACCCAATAGTACCAAGATCAATGTCAACACAGCGCTGCCAGAAGTGATGCGTTCCCTCTCTGATAAACTCACAGAAGGGGATGTAGCGGCTATTATTGATGCTCGGAGTGCAGAAGGGTTCGCCAAAATGGAAGAGCTGGCCAAGTTACCAGCCCTGAAAGATAAAACCGCTGCTCTTAATGAAGTGCCTTTGGATGTTGCCAGTAAATATTTCACTGCTTATATCAAGGCAACGTATCGAGATACGACATTCTATTTAAGAACCCTTTTGTATCGTAATGCAGAAGGGCAGGTTCAAAACGCCGGTCGTGAGATTGGACCCAACGATTATTGGGTAAGTGCCAAGAAGGAATCCTGAGGTCTAATAATGAAAAATATCCTGTTGATTCGGATACCACCACCGGTTTCCCGGATTGAGCCAGACACCCGTGTTCAGTGGGGGGCTTTTGCCGGGAATGGGCAGCTCTCGGGAGATATTCATATCTCGGAGCTGGGGCAGGTCAAAAAAGACTGGATCCAGTTTATAGTCCAGCAGCCCGATGACAAAAAAGCGTTGGATGAAACTGCTCTGGAAGATGAAATGCCAGACCAGGTGGTTGTGCTTCTGCCAGGAACTCTGGTTATGCACAAGCAGCTGTCTATAAACAGCGGCCAGCGAAAGCACCTGTCTACCGCACTGCCTTTTATGATTGAAGAGGAACTGGCGGACGATATTGAGTCGATGCATCTGGCCAGCTATCTCCATCGGAAAAGTGATCAGGTATCAGTGTCTGCGGCTCCTCATGAGCAGATGCAGTCTTTATTAGCTTGTCTTGATGGTCAGGGTATTTCAGCTCAACAAGTGATGGCAGAGATTCAGTTTTTGTCTGCAGTGCCTCGGGAATTGAATCTCCTGCTTGAAAATGATTCAGCTATTCTTTCGGCCCCGACCAAATCCAGCGTCTGTCTGGATTATGAAGCATTGAAGTTTGTCTTGAGTCATTGGGGAGAAAAGGCCTGTGATGACATTCTGCAGACGGATGCTGATCCCTCTTTAGAAGAATCAACCGCTCTTGTTAATGCCAGAATGAAGTTTGCTGGTGGACTGGCGCCCTTAGCCACAGACAAGAAAGAACAGGTCAAACAGTGGTTGGACGAAAATGGCTGGCTGGTAGAAGAAGAATCATTGACCGGGAGTGTCTTTGAATATCTGGCAGAACTTTATTTTGCTTCCAGACGACCTGCAGAGCTGGTAGACCTTCGTCATGGTCCATACCAATGTCCTAAAAGAGCCAGTCGAAAACTCCGACGCTGGAAGCCTCTTGCCCTGGTGGCTTCTGTCTGGCTATTACTTGAGCTGGGATTGAAAGTTGGGGAAGGGGTTCTGTTGCATCAGAAAGCACAAGATTACTGGCAGGATGCCGCAGCATTGTATCTTGAGGTCTTTCCACAGGATCAGCAGGTTCTGGAAGCAAAGAACAATGCGACTGGCAATATGAACCTCAAGAGCCGTATGGAAAGTCGTTTGAAAAATGCGGGACAAAAAACGGGGGGAGAACCTTTCTTACCTCTGTTGCAGCAGGTCTCTGCCGTATCGTCCTCATTACCCGATCTTAAGCTGAGACCCGTCAGTATGGATTTCAACGAGACCTCAGGCAAGCTGATACTTGAGCTAAAAGCGGACAACCTTGAAGGGGTCGACAAGCTACTCGCCGCAGTGAAATCTTCTGGGTTGAGTGCACGTCTGGACAGTGCCAATCAGGAAAAAACGGGTGTGAATGCCCGAATGACTATAGGCAGGTGAAGCAGATGAAACTGACCAATCTACTCGAGAGAAGTCCGCTTTGGCTCCAACTTCAGGCGAAGTATGAGTTGATGCCAGAGAAGGATCGAAAAGCACTTCATCTTCTGGTGGCCTTCCTGTTGCTGGCAGCCGTTTATCTTTTTGTCTGGGAGCCTGTTACCGCCTGGAATGAAAGGCAGCAGGAAGAGTTTTCTCACCAGCAGTCCAACCATGAATGGATTGCCGATAATATTGATCAGGCAAAAATGGCACAAAAGAAACAGAAATCTTCAGGTGCCAAGAAAGATCTGTCTTCTGTTGTGTCAGGCAGTGCCAGGCAGGCCGAGCTGACATTAAGCCGTGTTCAACCGGACCGAAAAGGGTTAGGCGTCTGGATCGAAGATGCAGCTTATCAGAAATTACTGGCCTGGATGGTTGCTTTGGATACTCGCTATGAAGTAACCATTCAACAGGTCAAGATCGACCGAGGGAAAGAAGAAGGTCGTGTGAAAGTTTATATGCACCTTGCGAACTAACCTTTCTATTGGAGTGTTCATACAAAGAGCACTCTTGTCCTCATATAAGCGACAATAGTTCGAGGAAGGTTGGATCCTTCCTCCCGAATTATACAGTGGTGATACAGAGCCATGATCTGATATTTGTAATGAAGACATTCATTAAGACACTGCTCTGAGAATGAAGGAATAGAAAAATCCAAAGAAAGAGTACCAAAGTTCTACTTTTGCCGCGTTTTTCCTCTTGACACTTCCCTCTGATCTACATAATATTCGCCTCACTTCAGCGCAACACAACGCGCAGAGAAGTCGGGTGATTAGCTCAGCTGGGAGAGCATCTGCTTTACACGCAGAGGGTCGGCGGTTCGATCCCGTCATCACCCACCAATTTCTCGAAAGAGAATGCGTGACCGCACATTTGCTTACTATAAGCAGTGTGTGAAAAATGCAGCGGACCGGTAGTTCAGTTGGTTAGAATGCCGGCCTGTCACGCCGGAGGTCGCGGGTTCGAGTCCCGTCCGGTCCGCCATATACCAAAAACCCTGTAGACAGTCGTCTACAGGGTTTTTCTCGTTTTGCACTACGTATAAAGGGTTTTTGCCTTTTTTCCTGGTTTGGAAAAACAGTGCCTTTTCACACCTTCCTTCCTACTCCTCTCGTTTTTTCTCTTTTCTCAGGTTTTCTGGAGGAACTGAGGTACTACTTCCTCCACTTTGGTTTTCCTTTTTAAAACAGTACGTTGGTTTATTTTTAGGGTTGGAGTTCATTGTCCTGTTTTTAGTGGATAAATTGGTTAGCGGCCGGTACTGTTGGCGAACGATATATGTAGCTTCTGATTCGAAAAAATAAAAGGTAGCGCAATGCCCAGAAGGATGACTCAGACCAAGGCAGGTACGCATCAGGCGTTAAAGAACACGTCTTATGAAAGTATGGTTGTCAGCTGGTTAATGCAGTAGGACTTACGCATTGACAGCGTGTTCCGAAATTTGATAATTGACCCAAATGATTGTTTATCAGGGATGAAAGTGAGAAGTACTACTCGCCCGACTACCGCACGATGCACCCTTTCACAATACAT
>NZ_JBPCXO010000564.1:0-4471 GCF_051008435.1 Endozoicomonas sp.
GCACATGTGCAGGACAAGTTTCACTTCGCTATAACTGGCCATACCGCAGCGGAAATCATCTATCGGAATGTCGATGCCCGGAAGCCATTGATGGGAATGTCAACCTATAAGAATGCACCAGACGGTCGGGTTCTCAAATCTGATACCACCATTGGCAAAAACTACCTTCGGGAAGATGAAATCAAAAAACTGGAACGCACTGTCACAGCTTTCTTTGACTACATCGAGCGCATCATTGAAAACCGCACCACTTTCACCATGGAAAGCTTTGCCAAAAGCGTGAACAAGTTTCTTGAGTTCAATGAATACAAAATTCTTGCAGGTTATGGTTCCGTTACCCGTAAACAGTCTGAAGAAAAGGCATTCACCGAATACGACAAGTTCAACAAAAAACAGCGCATCGAATCCGACTTCGACAAAGCAGTCAAACAAATCGAAGCCTCCAACAAAAAAGGAGGTAATCATGAGTAAACATATTGGTGTCCATTCGTGGTGCCAAACCTTAAGCACCTTATTCACCGGTGCTGTCCGCCCCACCGAACAAGCCAAGATCGAATGCGGCAAAGAGCACTTCAACGCCCTAGGCAAAGAGGTTAAGTTCACAGCCACAAATTCATTCACGGACTTTTCAGGGAAGTACGTTTAATCAAAAGGAAGAATGGGCAGATGGTTTCTTCAACAACAACGGAATGGTTAACGCAAAGGCCACGATGGCTGCAAGTTACTGCCAAGCGCCTGTTTGAAGCTGGCGACCTAAATGATGCTGCTATTTCAGAAATGGCAGTGTTGTGTCAGCAGGAAGCCGATAATAAGTTTCCTGATATCGATTGCAGCATCCCCGCTGGGGTGTTTGATGCGCATGATTCCGAAGAAATTCGTTTATGTTCAATCAGCGATGTTGCTGGAGTAAACACGCTGGCTTCTCGGAACCCACTTGATTTCGGCAAGAGCAATGTCGCTGTTGTATACGGCCGTAACGGCTCTGGAAAATCCGGCTATGTCAGGCTCCTGAAGCATGTTTGCGGAGCCCGTGAGCGTATCCGTGGCCAACTGCATAATGATGTGTTTTCACCAGAGGATATAGCACAAAAAGCAAAAATCTCCTTTCTAAAGAGGGGTACTCATGCGGAATATGAATGGGCAGGCTCGGGAGTATGCGACGACCTTTGTTCTGTTGATGTTTTTGATGCTTCGTTTGGCAGGGTATTTATGGAACACGAAGACGAGGTCAGCTATGAACCTCCAATCTTGTCATTCTTCAGCAGGTTGATTAATGTCTGTGAAAAAGTAGCGGCAAAACTCCAGGCAAACATTGATGCTCTGCCATCAAGAATGCCGGAGGTCCCCATTAATCTCCTTGGCACCACCGGAGCGGATTGGGTTAAAAAACTCAGCGCGAAAACAACGGCTGACGATCTTAACTTCCATTGTGCTTTTTCGTCAGAAAATGAAACCGAACTTGCGGAGATGCAGAAAAGAATCTCCGAGACGTCCCCTGCTGACAAAGCGAGGCAATTCAGGACTAAAAAACGCCATGCCGATGGTATTGTTGAGAATGTACAGGGTTGGCTCAGCAATCTGTCTGATGAGAATTGCAAAAGGATCATCGCAGCAAAAACGAAAGCCACTCTGAAAAAGTCAGCCGCTGAAGCAGCGGCAAAAGATGTTTTTAGTGGTGCAAAACTCGATGGCGTTGGATCTGATGTCTGGAAAGAGCTATGGAGTGCCGCACGACAATATTCTGAAGAAGTGGCATACACTGGACAGGAGTTCCCCCATGTGCAGGATGATTCTGTCTGTGTACTTTGCCATCAACCTTTATCCGAGGAGGCAAAGCAACGATTTACTGATTTTGAATTGTACATAAAAGATAAAACACAACAGCAGGCCACAGAAGCAGCCAGAGAGGTCGAACAGGCAATTGATGCTCTGCCCGAAATCCACAGTGGCCATGCATTAAAAACCAAAATAGACGCTGCTGGGATTGAGAATCAGGGCATCATTAAGGCTTTTAATGTTACAGTTTCCTTTCTGCAAGACAGGAAAGCCAAAGTATCGTCACTTGACTCAGAGGATGCCTTGGGAACCGCAAGCCAGTCCCTTGAGTGGATAGAAGAAATACGGAAGATTTCACAAAGATATGAGGACAGCGCCAAGGAATACGAGGAAGATGCGAAACAGGATAATCACATTGCACTACAGACCAACTTAAAGAACCTTCAGGCAAATAAGTGGCTTGCCGAACAGCAAACAGCGATTCAGGAAGAGGTAAATCGCCTGAAGTCACTCGAACGAATCGAGAAAGCCAGAAAGGCAACTAACTCCAGCGCCTTATCCAAGAAAAAAGGAGAGTTGGCAGAGACGCTTATTACAAATGACTTTGTTCAACGGTTTAACAACGAGCTCGAAGTCTTAGGGGCATCTCGGCTCAGGGTAAAGCTCGTCAAATCCAGGACTTCAAGAGGTAAGGTACTCCATACCCTTCAACTGGATGGGGCTGGCCACAAACTGAATGAAGTTCTAAGTGAAGGCGAGAAACGTATCGTATCAATTGCGGCGTTTCTTGCTGATGTTACAGGTAGAGCTTACTCGGCCCCATTTGTATTTGATGATCCGATTTCATCTCTTGATCAGGATTATGAAGAGGCTGTCGCTCAACGTCTCTGCAATATTGCCTCAGAGCGGCAAGTTATCATCTTTACCCATCGCCTATCACTTTTAGGAATGGTTCAGGATTATGCTAAAAAGGCCAAGATTGAGCCTGAAATTATTTCTATTAAGAAGGAATTTTGGGGGACTGGAGAGCCGGGTGATACTCCGCTGTCCGCAAAAAAACCGGATAAGGCTCTCAACCAACTCATCAATGATTGGCTTCCAAAAGCAAGGAAACTCCTGAATGAATGCGGGCACGAGGATTATGAACCCTATGCAATAGCACTTTGCAGTGAGTTTAGAACCCTTTTGGAACGTATGATTGAGTGGGAGCTGCTTGCTGACGTTGTCCAGCGATACCGTCGGGCAATAAATACGATGGGAAAAATCGACAAGCTGGCCAAGATATCAGAAGCCGACTGCAAATACTTTGACTCTTTGATGACCAAGTATTCGAGGTATGTACACTCCCAGCCACCTGAAGCACCAGTTCGTCTGCCGGAACCAGATGAGCTTGAAGAGGACTTTGCTGCGTTAAAAGACTGGCAGGGAAAATTTAGAAAGAGATCTAACGACAGCTCTACGGATTGCTGAATGAAAATCCTCCACATATCGGGTTGGCATTTAGGCTGCTCCCTTTACGGACGGAAACGCTATAAGGAGTTCACTGCGTTTCTGTTTGGCTGACGCAGACCATTAAAGATGACAAGGTCGATGCTCCTCCGGCAGACAGGAAGCTGGATAGCATTGATCTCAAAGTCGCCTCTTATGGTTCAGAAGAAGTTGGCTTTGAAAGTCCTAGTGGCTGGAATCAGAAAATTGAAAATGAAGACTACAAACCTATGATTCATCAATGGCGGACACAATCTGCAAAACACGATCATGAATTCCACAAAGATAATCAACCCAACAAACAAGGAGAAAACAATGAGTGAGTGGATACTAACACCGCAATCATCGAATGTGGCTGGGTGTTCCTATGATGAATCCACATGTGTGCTTACAGTTGAGTTTAAGCATGGCGGTCGTTATGACTATTATGATGTTCTAAGACACACTTTTGAAGGCATGAAATCTGCCGATTCCAAGGGGACGTATCTACATACTGAAGTAATAGACAAATACCGATACGCAAGACAGTAGATTATGTAAGTCCTCCACACATCAGACTGGCATTTAGGCCGCTCCCTTTACGGACGGAAGCGCTATGAGGAGTTCACTGCGTGTTTGGATTGGCTGACGCAGACCATTAAAGATGAAAAAGTCGATGCCCTACTGGTTGCCAGTGATGTGTTTGATACCAGCACGGGTATCAGCCACTTGAAGCTGCAGAAGGCTGTGTATTGTGCTTACGGCTGGTGGCTTCTTCAGGATACCGACCAGCGCCTGACCCATGAAACGCCACAAGCCTGGCAACATGGTCCAGTATTCCCCAGCCTCTATGCTGCGTTGCGGCATCAAGAGCGCGTACAAGGATCGCCTTTTTTCGCTACCCCTGTCAAAGACATACAAGGGCACATGCCCCGTCTGGTATCTGACAGCAGCAGTCAGGGCAAATTTTTGACTGGTATCTCGAAAAGATACTGGCCCTACAGCGGCGTTAATCTGGTTGCCCTGACACATCGGGAAGGCTCGCCGTGGCATCGGATCGCCAAGCAGCATGGTTTCGACTTACCGCGCCATGTAGATATCCCCGACCCTCTGATTGAAGCCGAGTTCAGGTACCTGCAAAGCGATGCGGCATCGTAAGCACAGAGCAAGAAATACTCAACCAGTACAGAGCTAGAGATGAAATAGCAGCAGCTAAACCGCTGCTTGC
>NZ_JBPCXO010000565.1:0-9602 GCF_051008435.1 Endozoicomonas sp.
GTAGTGAGGGTGTTGCACACATGTCTGATCCTTCAGAAATTTTGATCCTTATAAATCAATCGTCTCCTGAAGGCTATTTCTGTTGCAACCCCTCACTTTTCATCAGCCAACCTGTAAAAGCCCCGAAAAAAGAACAAGAGCAAGCTACTGAAGCACGTGTAAAAGAACTTGAGACAGAAAACGGGCAACTGCAGGAAAAAGTCACTGCCCTGACTCAAGAGATCAACATACTTAAGAAACTCTACCAAGACATTTACGGCCAGAAACAGTCGTAATCCCCTCCCCCGCTGTACCGGGTTAAAACCTGGTACAGCCCCTCCCTTACATGGGTTTATATACTGGCTATCAAGACGCCTCGGCCAGAATCATATCAGCGCACTTTTCCCCAATCATCATGGTAGGTGCATTGGTATTACCACCGATCAGGTTAGGAATGATAGACGCATCACACACTCTGATCCCTTCGAGACCACGCACTTTTAACGTTTCATCAACAACAGCCAGTTCATCCTGACCCATCTTACAACTACCGACCGGATGATAAACCGTCTCTGCCGTACGACGAATAACATCCCTGAGCACTTCATCATTAGTGCTATCGAGATTAGGTGTGATCGGTCGAGTGATGTATTTCGACCAGGCTTTGGAAGCAGCCATTTCAAAAGTAACATCCAGAGCTTTGCGCAGAACCTGCCAGTCGTATTCACTGTCCAGTAAATTAAAGTCAATTTCCGGACAATCCAACGGGTTGCTTGATTGCAACTTAACAAACCCACGACTTTCCGGCCTGAGATTACATCCCTGAATAGACAACCCTTTGGTTCTGGGCAATGGGTCCGTCAGGCTGATCATATAGGTAGGGACAAAGTGAAACTGGATATCTGGCCGGCTTAATTCTGGCGAACTTTTAACAAAAGCCCCCCCTTCAATCCCACTGTATGCACCAATTCCATCTTTGGTCAGAAGCCATTCCAGACCTATCTTGGCGTTATGGGGAAAAAAGTCCAAACCATTCAGGCTGAGTTCGGGTCTGCACTCATAATTGATATGAAGATCCAGATGCTCCTGCAGGTTGTAGCCCACACCGGGTAATTCATGAAGCGTTCTTACCCCGGCTTCTGACAGATCCGCTTCGCGGCCTATGCCTGATAATTGAAGAAGATGTGGGCTCTTGATAGCCCCGGCACTGAGTATGACTTCACGGGAAGCATTGACGACTTCTGTCTTTTTTCCACTCAACAGCTCAACGCCCGTAACCCGTTTTCCGGACAAAATAACACGGGTAACTTCTACACCGGTTCTTACTGTGAGGTTCTTCCGTTTTTCTGCGGGTCGGAGAAAGGCGGACGCACTGCTGCTTCTTAAGCCTTTGCGAATGGTTGTCTGATAAAGGCCTATACCTTCCTGATCGGCACCGTTGAAATCATCACACTCTTTGATGCCAATCTCTCTGCCAGCTTCTACAAAGACATCAAAAGCCGGGAGTCCTGAACCGGCATCGCTGACCAGCAATTCGCCCTGATCACCATGAAAGTCATTGGCACCGCGTTCGTTGTTTTCACTTTTCTTGAAGTAAGGCAGAACTTCGTTATAGCTCCACCCTTCATTACCTGAAGCCGCCCAATCATCATAGTCTGATGCATGACCACGAACGTATACCATGCCATTGACCGCACTGGAGCCACCCAGGGTTTTTCCCCTCGGTACAGCCAGCTTTCGGTTACCCATATTTTTCTGGCGGGTGGATTCCATTTTCCAGTTGAGCTTAGAGCTCTTCATAGCTTCAGCCGCACCACCGGGCATATGAATCACCGGATTATTATCCCTAGGGCCTGCTTCCAGCAACAAAACTTTGTGAGCAGGGTTAGCAGAGAGGCGGTTAGCCAGTACGCAGCCAGCCGAACCGGCACCGACAATGATAAAGTCATACATAAAAAACATCATCCTGCGTTTTTCTAAACAGCCATGAGCGAGAAACAGCCATGAGCGAGAAACAGCCATGAGCAAAAAATAGTATTGACGGCTTTCCGGTACAGATAGCTCAGGAACGACCTTTTCAAACAGGTATAGCAATCATGGAAGATCGTACATTAAATCGTTCGACTTAATGTCGCACAAAAGGACTATAGAGGGAACAAATACCACAAGGTGTAAGAATATTCACGCAACAAAAAAGCCATCTGTTTCAAGGATACTCAAAACAGATGGCTTTTTGTCTGAACCGTTTTTTATCAGCCCAGTTCCTGCTCAGCCCGGTCCCGAAGTTCAAACTTCATGACTTTTCCTGAAGCATTTAATGGCAGGTTTTCGATAAAACGAACATGCCGGGGCACTTTATAATTCGCCATTTCTTCACGACACCACTGAATCAACTCTTTCTCTTCCAGTGTCTGTTCCGGATTTTTGACAATCCAGGCCATGGCGACCTCACCCAAACGCTCATCAGCAACACCAACTACAGAGACTTGGGCAATGGCTTCATGACAGTTCATCAGGTTCTCGATTTCAGCCGGATAAACGTTGAAACCACCAGTAATGATCATGTCTTTCATCCGATCGGTGATTTTCAGATACCCCAGCGAATCCATAATCCCAATGTCTCCGGTGTGTAACCAGCCATTGACATCAATGGTTTCTTTGGTAGCCTCATCGTTATTAAAGTAGCCCTGCATCACATTGGGCCCACGCACAACGACTTCACCGGGCGTTCCTCTGCGTACTTCTACACCAAACTCATCAATACAACGAACTTCTACACCTGGCATGGCTCGACCAGAAGTATTGGCGATCAATTCAGGTGAATCCCCTGGACGACAGATGGTTGCAAAACCACAAACTTCCGTCAGGCCATAGGCCGTAACAATGTTGTCAAAGCCCAGCACTTCATCCATCGCCTGAATCATACTGACGGGAATGGCAGCAGCGCCAGTCACCGCCACACGCAGAGAACTGATGTCGTATTGTTCCCGGTCCGGATGAGAAAGTATGGATTGATACAACGTGGGAGGCCCTGGTAGAACCGTAATTTTTTCTTCAGCTACTCTCTGCAAAATAGTCGGTACATCAAACACCTGCAGGGGCAGAATGGTCGCCCCTCTCATCAGGGCTGCCAACCATCCAGCCTTGTAGCCAAAAGAATGGAAGAAAGGGTTCACAATCAAATAGCGATCACCTTCCGTCAGGCCAACAACTTCACTCCAGTCAGCCACTACTTTCAGGTTCTGCTCGTGCTGGGTAATAACACCTTTCTGCTTACCTGTGGTACCAGAGGTAAACAAAAGGTCCGACATAGTGTCGCTCTTGACGCGGCTCTGACGGATATTGACTTCAGCTTCGCTGGAAAAGTCAGACATGCCCAGAAACTCATCCCAACCCATGGTCTGATCAGAGTTTGCTTTGGGTCGGAACGTAATAATGGTATCCAGCTCAGGCAGGTCTTCATCTTTTAACATTTGTGGATAGCTGGTACCCAGAAACTCATCCATCGCAAACAGAATTTTGGCACCACTGGCTTTCAGAACATAACCCGCTTCGGAGCCTTTCATTCGGGTATTCAGAGGGACAAGAGCAGCACCGACCGTTTGCAGAGCGGTAGCCGCCACAATCCATTCCCAGATGTTGGGGGCCCAGACAGCAATGCGGTCACCTTCTTTAACTCCCATTCCAACCAGTGCAGCGGCAGCCTGCTTTCTGAGTTGATTCAACTCCTGGTAAGTTAATACCTTACCTTCGCCTTCTACAGCATTGCGGTCAGCGTACTGCTCTGCCACATCGTCCATCAATGCTGGAATGGTTTGATACGTGGTCACGTCTGACATGCTCAACTCACCTATTGTTTATCATTATTTTTCTTTACACTATTCTGGAATAGCTAATAATTGCTTATCAAAGCTCAACTTCAATGCAGCAACACCAAGCACAACATATATAGGTCCAAACCATGCACTAATTACTAACTTTGAAAATAAAGGCAAATCCGCTTCTCTGAGTTTTTCTATGGTTAGCATGAAAGACAGTACTGCATAGAATAAGGCCCCAAAGCACAATAAAATGATCATAACGTAAGTGACATTTGCATAGGCTTCATTCTGCCCCGCTCCTTTCATGAGCAAAGCGGCTGCTATCAACATAGCAACAGGAGTTACCAATCTTTTAATCGCTTTGTCAAAAGCCTCTAAAATAGCTTCCATCCTACCGATATCACCTATAGAGTACTTCTTGAAAAATTAAGTATATTTTGACCATAAACTTCAACAGCGTTATCTTTCAAAAAGCCTAATAAAAGTCTTAGTTCAATCAGATCATTACCAGCTTCAGCAACTGCATCTTCATCCAGATCATGAGAACATAACTCAGCCAAGTCCCTCTCTTTTTCAGATAGGGCTTCAATAATAATTTTTAACTCAGATTCATTTAGATCTAGCGAAAACTGCTTATGACAGCTAGTTGAAATTTTCATTATTTTCTCCCCGAATAATGATCTATCTCATACTCACTTCTTTGATGGTTTCATTTGAGCGAGTTGCTGAATGTTTAGTTCGGGTGCTTCAGGGTCGATCGGAGGGCTAATCTCATCCTTTCTAAGATGATTCCAATCGGTTTTTCCTTTTTGTTTTTTTACTTCACTAAGTTTAACTTTTTTCATCATCAGATATATTCCTTTTCTTAGGAGTGCCGAATTCTTTTAGCTCATCTTCTGTCGGCATAGCCGAATCCTTGTCCCCTAAGACAGCTTCTTTGATATCTGTATCTGACAGTTCATCCAACTCTTTCTTTGTAGTACGGCCTTTATGCTTTCTTATATCTTCAAACTTAACTTTTTTCACAGTCATCAATATCACCCTGCCGCCAATGATCTGAAATATCCCCTTTCATACCACTTTCTCTCCTGCTTGTTTGCCTTACGAGCCGAGATTAGACGAATTGTATCATTTGACCGCTCAGTAAATATAACAAACAAAACACCTTGTTCTGTCATGCCCATAGTTTGGTACCGAGTTTCCCCATAGTGATTCCTTATATCTTCACGCTCTATTCTAGAGTCGTCCAAGAATACATACAGTGCATCTGAAAAATCTACTCTGTGCTTAATCCAGTTAGCTTCATTTTTCTTTTCATCCCACTCAAATTCCATTTTTTCCTCTCGCAGGCTTATGTAGTGGAAGCTGAGCACTGACAACACTGTCGGCTACACTGTGGTCGTCCACTACTCGTATTTATCCTAGAGCGTGCCGAACATCAATTAAGTAATCCTATCTTACTTAATTGGGCGCAATTTAATCCGGGAACTTCACCGTGATGTTGCCACTGATAGGACGGCACTGACAGGCTAGCGTCCAGCCTTCTTCCAGTTCTTCATCGGTCAGAACTTCATTGATTCCCAGCTGAGACTCCCCTCCCTCAATCTCACACATGCAGGCACCACACATACCTTCTTCGCAGGAAAAAGGCGCATCAATTCCCGCTTTCAACATGGATTTCAGGACGGTATCACCTTTTTCATAGTCAACACTGTGCTCTTCACCATCCAGTTCCACTTTGAATGCTGTCACCGTTGAATCACCCGCTGCGGCTATCGCCTCAGCTTCAAGAGCAGCGGCTTCATCTGGGTCGGCAGGAGATACAAAGCGTTCTACATGAATACGAGATTTCTCTTCACCTTCGGACAGTAAAGTGTTTTCTACTGTGTCCATGAAAGGTCCGGGGCCACAAATATAAAACTCGGCACCGACATGTCCGGTTATGACTTCCCTGACCATTTCAGGATTCAGGAAACCATGAACAGAGTCGTAGATGTAAACAATCTCCAGACGATCACTATGAGCTTGTTCAATCTGCTTGAGCTCTTCCTGAAAGATCACTGAATTTTCATCACGATTGGCATAAACCAGCTTAACCCTGCGCCCTGTTGTTTTAAGCGCAGATTTAAGAATAGAGATAACTGGCGTGATACCGGAACCACCACCAAACAGCACAACGTCATTGCTGGCATCATTCAGATAAAACAGGCCGGCAGGTGGCATCACTTCGATGCTATCGCCCGCTTTCACTTCATCATTGATCCAGTTGGAAATACGACCGCCATCCACTCGTTTAATGGTGACTTTGTGCTCTACCTCAACATGAGGCGAACTGGCCAGTGAATAGCAACGTATCAACTGCTTGCCATCGTAAGGCACTTTCAGAGTCAGAAACTGGCCTGGCAAATACTCAAAAGCTTCCTTTTGATCCTGGGGAATCTTGAAAACCACAGACTTACTGTCGTGGGTTTCTTCGATCACGTCGGCCACTTCCAGATTGTGATAACGGGTTTTGCTCAGGCTGGTTTCTGCAGTCATGGTTACATCTCTCTTTTTATTCTTTTCTCTAATGGCATTCCGTTAATGGTTGATAAACTCAACCACCACTGATGCTTTGGGCATTGTCTATTTTCAATTCTGCTCCGTTGATAAAACGGGATTCATCCGATGCCAGAAAGAGTACCAGGTTGGCTATTTCTCTGGGATGACAGATTCGGTTATTGGGATCGTTCATGACTTCTTCCGACAAAGCTCCGCCGGTATATCTTTGAGTCATAGGTGTATCCACACCGTCCGGGTGCACAGAGTTGCAGCGGATTCCATACCCCTTCTCTTTACAATGCAGAGCAACCGAGCGGGTCATTGCTGCCACAGCCCCTTTGGAAGCTGAATAAGCGCAGGTGAAGCTCTGGCCGGAAATGGCGGCAATCGATGACATATTGATGATTGAACCACCCCCACTGGACTTCATGGCTTCGATGGCAAACTTACAACCAAGGAATATGCTGTCACCGTTAACCCGGTTAATCTTCTGCCAAAGTGCAAGATCGGTATCTTCAATCGAGGCCAACTCCAGAATACCGGCATTATTAACCAGCACATCCAAGCGACCGAAAGTACTCAACGTTGTATCAATGACGTTTTTCCAGTCATGTTCTGAAGCCACATCATGACGAATAAACAGTGCCTGCTCGCCAATTTCGTCCGCCAGAGCCTGACCAGCTTCTTCATTTATATCGGTCAGAACAACTTTTGCGCCCTGCTCAGCAAGCAGCAACACATCTTCGCGACCCATACCATTGGCACCACCGGTAACGATGCACACTTTATCTTTAACACGGCTCACTGGCAGACTCCTTACTTGAGTTCAGGGCACTTTCTTGATTCAGGACTGACTGACGCTGGGTTTCGGTCGCTTGTGCAGAAGTCATATGCTGGCCTGCCCGTCTTCCCGAGTACACACAATCAGCAATGGAAAGCCCGCTTACGTAAAGGTTGGATGCTACACCAATGGCAGCCCGACCGGCTGCATAAAGCCCTTTGATGGCATCGCCCTGCTCATTAATAACTTGTCCCGTCTCTTCAGAGACCTTCAGCCCCCCCAGAGAAATCACCGGGCAAGGCATCAGGTCGCTGTCTATTGAAGCATCCAGCGCATACCAGGGACCTTCGTCGACAGGCATCAGGAAACCTTTTGATTTACCCAGCACATCTTCTTTCTGACCTTTAGCGGCTGCAGAGTAATCATTAATAGTCGCTGTCAGTTTGTCTGCAGGCACTTTGATTTTTGCCGCCAGCTCTTCAATGGTTTTAGCTTTTTTTGCCCCCATGAACATCGTCATCAGGGCTGGCAACATCTGGAAAGACCAGACTTTCCAGGGAGCCACATCACGGATGGATTTTTTGAACAGTGCTTTATTGATAATGACAAAAGCTTTGCCATCCTGGTTCTCACACATTTCATAACCCAGCTTGGCACCATACACTTCTTCATTACAAAAGCGTTCGCCCTGCTTGTTCACTACCATGCCCTGAGACCAGCCTTTAGGTGGATTGATAAAGCGCCAGGCACTCATTTTATCCATTCGGTCAACAGCACCACCCACACTCTGTCCCAGTCGTATACCGCTGCCGTTGCAACCGGTCGCTCCCAACTGGAGTCCTTTGCTATAAATGGGCGCATACTTTTCAACCATCGCTTTGTTAAATACAAACCCTCCGGTAGAAAGCACTACTCCCTTTTTAGCGCGAATAAATCGGGTTTCACCCAATTCATGCTCAATTTTTTCTGCCTGGGCCCGGAGATTGAACGCTTTTTTACGAGAATACAAATGCATTTTGGTAGCAAAATCAGACAGTTTCTTATGCTTTTTAGCCGCTTCGGAACCTTCAGGCAAACATCGAATTTCAACGCCCAGCACGTCTCCGGAATCATCGACTACCAGACCCACGGCTTCACTCTGCCCCTGAACCTTGACACCTTTCTGAAGCGCCGTTTGCTGCAGGGCTGAAAAGAAATTATTACCCGACATTCCGACACCAGCGGTTCTATGTCCTCTGGGAGCAGGTCGGGCTTTTTCAGCGTAGCTGCCCACGCCTTCATTGCCTGAGTAATACAGAAAGAATTTCTTACCGGGGTAAGAGGTTTTTTCCGCCGGTACATTACCGGCAAACTGGACATTATTGCTCGCCAGCCAGTCCAGGTTTTCAATACTCTGATCACAGAAATGCTTCAGCGTGTTATCACTGACCGCATCACCGACTTCCATTTTCAGGTATTTGAACATCTCTTCTGGAGTATCATCAAAGCCTGCTGCTTTTTGATACTGACTGCCGCCACCGGCATAAACCACCCCTCCACTCAAAGTGGTAGCACCACCACCAAAGAATCGATCAAGCGCGAGCACATCGGCACCCTTCTCAACAGCCTGAAGCGCTGCACTGACACCGGCTCCTCCAAAACCCACGACGACGACATCGAGCTCCTGGTGCCATTGGATATCGTCAGGATTACTGACCCTGACTGGCTGAGGAATATCATTGCTCTGGTCTGAGCGGTGCTGTCGATTCATGAATGCCCTCTGTCTTCTTGTTTTTATTGTTCTGTGAACATGCGGTGATTCGAAATTTTATAGCTACTGGTTATAGCCACTGAATGGTATGTCGGTGCTGGCTACTCTGGCGCTTAAGCCTCTTCCGCTTCTTCCGTTGTGGTGTAACGGCCATCAACATAAATCAATGGATCAATGTCGTCGCTGTTCAGTGCATGGGTAACCCGACCAATGAAAATGGTGTGTGTGCCATATTCGTAGCGCCCATCCTGCTGCAGAAAAATCGCCGACTGAGCATCGGCCAGGTAAGGCAGACCATTCTCTGACTCTTTCCAGTTACCCACAGTAAAGCGCTCCTCGCCTCTCAGTTTTCCGCCACAGGCTGATGAAACCTCTGCATGTTCCTGACTGAGGATATTGATGCAAAAATCGGCACCTTCATCCAGCACGTCATGCATGGCAATCGATTTGTTCACGCAAACCAGCAGTGAAGGAGGATCCATGGAAAGAGAAGTAACAGAGGTTGCCGCCATAGCGTGCCGCTCACTGCCATTGGTTGAAGACACCACCGAAACAGAGCTGGCAAGCCTTCTCATGGATTGCTTCATCAGACTCATGATGGCTTCGGGCTGAAGGCTCTTATCCGGCTGAAGGCTCTTATCCGGCTGAAGGCTCTTATCCGGCTGAAGGCTCTTATCCGGCTGAAGGCTCTTATCCGGCTGAAGGCTCTTATCCGGCTGAAGGCTCTTAT
>NZ_JBPCXO010000566.1:0-5806 GCF_051008435.1 Endozoicomonas sp.
AGCCTGCTGCTGTGATGTTGATTGTACCTCGCTAGGCTTGGCACAAGAGTCACAGTAGTAGACTGGTTCCGCAGTCCACAAGAATCTTCCTTCGTCAAACGCTAAAAACTGCAGAATCGAGTTTAAACATTAAACAAAGACTAATAAGAGCGATTGGTGTGACGACGAACCTTCTTATTGTTGCCATGAGTGCTCCAATTGTACCTTTCTTTCTTTAAAAAATGATCAGTACATCCTAACGTCTTTGTGTTAACCATTCTGACTCAATTCCACTGTCGTCTTTGTAACTACCCCTCTACTTCCGTGATCCTGTTCTCAAAAACCGGCTTAAGAGCATGCTTACAGATTGTATACAATATAAATTAGTCAAAAGCTAATAACGATTGGATTCGTGGTTTTCAAAAAGGATTAAGCTGTAAAAGCGAATTTAAAAAAGGGGCTTAAAACTGTTCAAGGCTTTCCAGCCTGATGTATTTCATAACAAAAGCAGTGAAGATTAAGGCAGTTTGCCAGCCAGGGGAAAAATAAAAATAATAACGTCTGAAGGAATGAATCATAATGCTTAAACATTTCAGGACAGGTGCAGTCCTTACTGCCCTATCCCTAATTACTGCATTGTCAGTCAATGCCGGAGAAAAACCTCCTGGCGCTCTGACTCAGCAGTCATTCTCGACTGTAAACGCCTCAACCCTACTAAAACAACTGACTGTCTCAGACCATGTAAAGTCTGGTGGACACGTCTGTGGTACCGATGAAAACGGCCAGCAATGGCAGCCCAGCCCGAATGAAAAACAGTTTTTCGAGGGCAGTAAAATCAGTCAGCAGTTTGGCAAACTGAACATGGCTGTATCACCCACAGCTATTGGCAATGCGGATGACGGCGAATACATTGTTCCCGTCGTTTTTCATATATACGGCTCCGAGCATAACTGTAGCTCTGGCGGCATTTGCGCACCGGATTCCGTTATCAAGGATGCCCTGCGAAAATCCAATGAAGACTTTCAGGGTCTCAATACTCAGGATGGCCCTATCGCTGCTCAGTTTCAGGCTATTCGTGAAAACATGAACGTAGAGTTTGTGCTGGCTCAGGTGGATCCAAGCGGCAACCCAACAACCGGTATCGTTCGCCATGGTGCAGCGTCTGGTTATGGTAACTATGAAGCTCCCAATGATGCCGCCCGTGCTGCCAAAAATGCTGAAATCGCGGCAGACGCATGGGATAACTATCGTTACATGAACATCTATATCATGAACGATCTGAGTGGTGATGGAGAGACCAATAACTCGGGGGTTGCCTGGTATCCGTCCACCAGCATGTCAGACGATGGTCTGGCCCGTGTGGTTTACAACGGCGCCTATCTTGGCACCAATACCAGTGAAAACTTCCGCTCGGTTCTGACTCATGAATTTGGTCACTGGCTGAATCTGCCTCACACTTTCGATGGCAATACCTGCAGCTCCGAAAACGAAATTTTCTGTTCTCACAGTGGTGACCGTGTCTGCGATACGCCCCAAATGATCAACAGCTCCATGGCAAATAATGCTGAAAACTGTCTGGGTGATCCAACCAATACCGAGAACTTCATGCATTACACCGATAACTACGCCATGTTCACCCAACAGCAGGCGCAACGCATGTATGCCGCGTTGCATCACCCTGCCCGTGCGAGCCTCTGGACTGACGAAAATCTGGTTTCTGTCGGTCTTAGCCAATATGTCGCCGGTAGTCCCCATAGCTGGGATGGTTCGGGAGCAGATGCCCCTCCTGAAGGTGAAGTGCTGATGGAAATTCCGGGGCTTGCCGCTGAGAAAGGTGACATCGACACTTACACCATTGAGCTGGAAGCCGGTACCGAAGTGGTTGCGTTCTATCTCGACGGCTACTCAGAAGATCCTGACCTTTACGTACGACATGGTCAGACTCCTTCTTTCGATGGCACCAACTGGACTTATGATTACCAGTCTTTCCTTGCGGCAGGCACACCGGAGTTTGTCGGTATAGTCAGTCCTAAAACGACAGGCACCTACTATGTTACCGTCCACGCATTCTCAGCCTACTCTAACGCACGCCTGATGGCTGTGAAGATGGATGATCCGACTTTATGTGTAGGTTGTGAGCGGGTAGTCCTGCATGAAGAAGATAATCTAACCGCCAAGAAAGGCGATGCCCCGAAAAACTACGCTTTCACTGTACCGGTGGATGCCACGCGGGTCATGGTTGAAATTCCCGGCGGTTATGGCAGCACTCTTGAAGGTGGACCTGACCCGGATCTTTATGTCAGCCACAACTCTGTACCCACTACAGAACAATCAGATTGTTCACCGTTCAAAGCTCCCGGTTTAAGAGAAGTTTGTGAGTTTACCGGCAGTGACCTGGGTGGTACGTACAATGTCATGATCGTACCTTTCCTTGACTACAGCGATGTATCACTGCGTGTTGTCTACGACCGCCCCATTCCAACAGGTGGCGAGAACGAAGCTCCTACCGCCAATGCCAATGGACCTTACTCTGCGGAGCTAGGCAACGCTATTCTCTTCAGCAGTGCCGGCTCTTCCGACTCAGATGGCAGCATTGCCAGCTACAGCTGGAACTTTGGCGACGGGAATACCAGTACAACCGCCAGTTCAAGCCACACCTATGCTAATGCTGGCACTTATACCGTCACCCTGACTGTTACAGACGACGGTGGTAAAACTGCGACTGCAACCGTTACGGCAGAAGTTACTGAAGTACCCAGCAACCAGTTAGAATCCGGGGTTCCGGTCACAGGAGTATCG
Source organism: Endozoicomonas sp. (assembly GCF_051008435.1). Taxonomy (GTDB): domain Bacteria; phylum Pseudomonadota; class Gammaproteobacteria; order Pseudomonadales; family Endozoicomonadaceae; genus Endozoicomonas_A. The sequence goes on from NZ_JBPCXO010000566.1 coordinate 2,779, forward strand.
GCAGGAGCCGGTGAAGATGTCATTTACTTCATTGATATTCCAGCCAACGCGACTAATGTTGTCTTCAATATCAGTGGCGGTAGCGGTGATGCCGATCTTTATACGCAGTTTGGTTCTGAACCCACAGATTCAAGTTACGCTTGCCGTCCTTATGTTGGTGGTAACGAAGAATCCTGTAGCCAGGCTAATCCATCGGAAGGACGCTGGTATGTCAGAGTGAAGGGTTATCAGACTTTCGCGGATGTGACCCTGACTGTCACCTATGATGTAGCCGGCCCGAATGTTGCGCCTACCGCCAATGCTAACGGCCCTTATTCTGGCAACGCTAACACTGCCATCAGTTTTTCCAGTGCGGGCTCCAGCGACAGCGATGGCAGCATCGCCAGCTATGCATGGAACTTTGGTGACGGTGCGACCAGCACTGCAGCCAATCCATCCCATACCTACAGCACGGCTGGAACTTACAACGCTACTTTAACCGTGACCGATAATGCCGGTGCTTCAGCGTCTGCAACAGCTGCGGTCACCGTTGGCGCAGCGGTTCCTGGCGGACTGGTTAACGCGTGTGCTTCGGAGTCTTCCACCGATTATGTCAATATGGAAAGTGGTAAACCTTACTGTGTCACCAGCAGTACCGGTAACAAAGTTTACTTCTATTTCCATACCACCAGCGCAACCCGAGCGACACTGAAAACCGAGCACGGCTCAGGTGACGCAACTCTGTATTACAGCAACAGCACCTGGCCTAGTACTACCCAGTACACAACCAGATCCAATAACAGTGGTAATACCGAGAGCATCACTACAACTGATCTGGGAAATGGCTGGAATCACATCATGATCGATGGCACCCACAGTGGCATGACCATTCAGCTTGATCTTGAATGATCTGACCTTCACCTTACATTGACCTAAAAAACCCCGGCACAGTCCGGGGTTTTTATTTTCATATCAGCAACAAAGTCGTTAAACACTGAAGGCAGTGGCAACACCCAACTGAGACACTTGGCGAAACTTTCTTGCCATGTAACGTCCAGGAGCATTGAAACGGTAATAAAAGTCTTCTGCCCCCTTTTCAAGTTCACTGGCACTCATACCTTTGGGCGTATAAACAGCATGGGTCCCGTCGTACTTGGACCAGTCGTGCGCCAGAATACGCCCCTCTTCTTCCAGTTGTTGATAGACTCTGGAGCCGGGAAAAGGAATCATGATCACCGGCACACAAACATCGACGCCTACTTCATGGAAAAACTGGGCACTTTCCTTAAAGATACCCGTATCATGCTCGTCAAAACCCAGAATGGCGGCCGAATCCACAATAATTCCGTGTTCATGAAGTCGAGCAATCTGTTCTTTGATTTTCTCTGCTTTAACAAAGCCTTTTCCAGAATATTTAAGCGCCGCTTTGGAAGGTGTTTCTATCCCAATCAACAGATATCTGAGTCCTGAGCGGGCAGCCGCATCCAGCAACTCCGGATCATCAGCAATTTTAATGGTTGTCTCCCCTACCCAGTTGATATTCAAGGGCTCCAGAGCTTTGAAAAGTTCAAGTGCATACTCCCTGTTATCCGTGAGGTTGTCAGCATGCAGCTCCATCCAGTCGGTTTCCAGCTCACTGATTTCATCAACAACGTCCTGGACCGGACGATAACGAGTATTCCCCAACATGCCCGGTACCAGACAGAAACTGCACTTGTGACGACAGCCCCGACTGACCAGTACAGACCATATACCATCGTAATCAGAATGAGGGATCAGATGAGTTGGATAAGGGTTCACTTCGGCAAGATCAGCCTGGCTGCCCTGATACTGCTTTTTCAACTGACCACTCTGCGCATCACTCAACATCTCAAGCCAGACGTTCTCACACTCTCCGGTGAGAACCGCATCTGCGTACTGAATCGCTTCTTCCTTCATAAAGGTGGCATGAAGACCGGCTATGACGACCTGAATCTTCCTGTCAAGAAACGCCTCAGCCAATTCATAACCTCGCATTGCATCAGGCGTTGAGAAAAACAAATCCACCAGATCAGCTTGTATTTTTTTTGGATTCACGGCCCGAATGGTTTCGTCAAACATGGCCAGGTCATAATGATCAGGCGTTGCCGCAGCAGCAGAGAATATGGACTGGGGTGGCCCACCACGGGTTTTCTTGTAATCCTTGAAATCACCGGGTGCAGAGGCTTTGATGAGTACAACTTTCATGATGGTGTCTCCCATGCAATGGAATCTTGGACAACGTTGCCGGGAAGAGATGAATCAAACAGCAACCATTGACGGTGACTACCTTAAGGCTGATTAATATATTAAACGTGTCTATTCCTGCGGATATTGACCCAAGACATCAGGACATGGTTTTACACGCTTATGAAGTATACAATTCTGCCACTCATTCCCCCCCTACTTCATCAAATAAGGAGCTTTTGATGTACTTCTGGAAAATTGAGTCTTTAAAAGACGATATCAGGAACCACCGCTTTACTGAAAAAGATCGGTTTATCTACGCTTTGATCTCTGTCGCTGTGTCTGTCATGGCAATAGAACTGATGTACTACGCCCCCCCTTGAGAACCCTAATATCTGGGACACAGTGGATTCGGTTTTGGCCATACTGATCGCCATTCTGGGCACTATTTATGTATTCCGATCCAATGGTGGCGCTTCTGGAGAGGATTTTCTCGGTCGTTTCTTCAGTATCGGTTTTGTCATGACCATCCGCTTTCTGACAATCCTGATTCCCTTAACAGTAGCCCTGACCTTCTATTACATGGCGGAATTTCCAGAAGGTGAAACCATTGTCACTACGCCTCTGGATATCGCATTCTTCAACATCTGGTACGGCTGCCTGTTCTGGCGCATAGGCAAACATATTACTGATTTGCAGAATAAAGCTTAAAATCGGGGTAACTATTCAGCACCCCCTGCTGGAAATGGGTGGTGCTGAAATGCTTACCGCACAAGGGGTAGAAAAAGCTGTCTGATCGTTTAGCTTTCTGAAAAAGGAGTTTTTGACGAAAAATGCACCTAAA
>NZ_JBPCXO010000567.1:0-3515 GCF_051008435.1 Endozoicomonas sp.
CTTCTAACCTTCTAACCTTCTAACCTTCTAACCTTCTAACCTTCTAACCTTCTAACCTTCTAACCTTCTAACCTTCTAACCTTCTAACCTTCTAACCTTCTAACCTTCTAACCTTCTAGCCTTCTAGCCTTCCAGCCATTTATAATGCCCTTCTCACAGTCCAACCTGATCAGGTAGCAGTATGTCTAAAAGCGTGATTTGTGACATTGACGGCGTCATTCTGCATGACAACACCCTTATTCCCGGTGCTGATGAATTCATTCACAGTTTGCTGGACAGGGGGGTCTCCCTGATCATGCTGACCAATTTCCCCTCACAGACCGAGAAAGATCTGCAAAACCGTTTCGCCTCTGCCGGCATCGATATACCGGAAAGCTGCTTTTTTACTTCAGCCATGGCCACAGCAGAATTTTTGAAGCGACAGGAAGGACAGAAAGCTTATGTGATTGGCGAAGGGGCTCTTGTTCATGAGCTTTATAAGGCAGGCTTTACGATTACCGATATCAATCCGGACTTCGTAGTTGTGGGTGAAACCAAAAATTATAACTGGAATATGATCCACACCGGGGCGAGATTTGTTTCCGAAGGGGCCCGGTTTATTGCCACCAATCCCGATACCCATGGCCCCAATATGTCACCGGCCTGTGGTGCACTTTGTGCGCCTATTGAACGCATTACTGGCAAACAGCCCTTCTATGTGGGTAAACCCAGTGCCTGGATTATCCGTGCAGCCCTGAACAAGATGGGATCACATTCAGACAACACGGTTATCATTGGTGACAACCTGCGCACCGATATTCTCGCAGGCTTCCAGGCTGGCCTCGAAACCGTACTGGTGTTATCCGGTGTATCCAGCCGGGTCGATATAGAACAGGTGCCTTTCAAGCCCAATCATATTTTCGATTGCGTGGCTGATATTGATATTATCTGAGACAACTTATTCCTCTATTAGAGTCCAGGTCAACTGAATGTCCCCATCTTATGAATCCATCATTATTCAGTTGATCAAACAGGACTCTATGAGGCTGGAAGCGCTGGACTGTATCCGCCTGCTGAAGCTGCCTCAATGTTATCTGGCCGCCGGTTTTGTCCGTAACCTAGTCTGGGATCATCTTCACCAATACAGTCAACCAACACCCCTGAATGACCTGGATGTTATTTATTTTGACCCTGATGAAAAGAACCCGGAAGCCTTCAAGTATTACGAATCACAACTCAGGCAACAACACCCTGAGTTAAACTGGCAGGTGCGTAATCAGGCCAGAATGCATGAAAGAAATGGTGATAAGCCTTACCAAAGCTCACTGGACGCCATGGCACATTGGCCTGAAAAGGAAACGGCGGTTGCTGTCCGAAAAACCATTACCGGTAATTTTGAATGCATTGCTGCCTTTGGTTTTGAGTCCTTGTTTAGCCTGCAGGTGACACACAATCCTGAAAGATCCCGAGAACTCTTTGAACAGAGAGTTTCCTCCAAAGCATGGCTATCTCACTGGCCATTACTTAGCACTCAATAAAATACAATAACTTCGTTGCATAAATTGATAAACTTCTCTCCAAAGAAAATCATTACAAAAAGAATAAAATGAATACTCCTCTATGCATAGCCATTGTGCAGATGCCCATGAAGTGGACCTGCAAAGAAAACACACCCACGATTCTTGAAATACTTGTACTGGCAGCTGAAAAAGGAGCAGATATCTGCGCTTTCCCTGAGTTGGCTATCACCGGTTTTCACCGCGAAATTAAACGTGAAGCCGATCCAGACAAGATCAATCCCGCCCTTGAGGAAATTCAGGCTACCTGCCGCGAATACAATATCGCAACAGCTGTAGGTGTCCCCACATTTAAAGGCCAACAGATCTTCAATAGTTACCTGTTCATCAATCGTGATGGAAACATCATTGAGACTACTGAAAAGAATGGACTGACAGAAGCCGAGAGTACTTTTTTTCAGCCAGGTACTACCAGAACTGTTTTCGAATTTGAGGGGCGAAATCTGGCCACTGTTCTATGCCGGGAAATTGAAGATCTCGATGAGGTGACTCATCAAATTGACAATCAGGGCTTAGATCTTATTCTGTTCCCAAGCCTTGCGGGCAGAGAGCCAGAATACTATCAGCAGTCAGGCAGCCGCTGTTATGAAGAGGAGGCAGCGGAGATGGCAAAAAACCTATCCACCTATGTCGTTCAAATCAACTGGCCTCATGCACTCAACACACCAGAATCCAGATATCTCGGCAAAAGTGTTGTGATTTCTCCAGAGGGGAAAACCTTATTGAAACTCCCCCCCAACGAAGCTGGACTCGCTATTTTTCAATTGGGTAGTGCAGAGTATGAGTGGTTTAGCTTAGGATAGCTGGGGCTGTTGAGGTTTTGTTTTGCGGCTCAGTGCTACCGAAAAGCGGTCATATACAAGGCAAACCGAGGAAGGCGTAGCTCCTCTACGTCAAGGAGGTTTAACGCAGTAGATGACCGCTTTTCGGAGCATCCAGAGGACAGTTTCTGGAGCATCCATGACTGCGTTCCAGTCGTTTGAAAGACATTGAGTATTCCCGCACTTCTGCGCCTTGCACCTACGCGGCCCGCCTGGATGCTCCAGAAACTGCTGAGCGCGAAAACAAAACCACAACAGCTCCTAGACAATAACAACGACAATTTGAGCCCTGGCGATGAATTACCACGAAAAAATCAGCTATGTTGAGTTCCCCTCCAAAGATCTGAAAGTCACTGAACAGTTCTTCTCCACCGTCTTTGGCTGGTCCTTTGAGAGTTATGGACCGGACTACATTGCCATTCACAACGCAGGGCTGGATGGCGGCTTTTTCAAGTCAAACCAGAGCTGTTCTTCTGAGAATGGCAGCACTCTGGTGGTACTGTACAGTCATGCCCTGGAAGAAACCCAGTCAAAGATAGAAGCAGCGGGTGGCAAGATCATCCAGCCCACTTTCTCATTTCCGGGCGGCCGACGCTTTCACTTTGCCGACCCTAATGGCAATGAGTATGCGGTGTGGTCGGATATCGAAATTTAAGCAAATACAAAATACAGAGAATTCACAGATGGAAGTAACATGTCACTGCGGAAATGTCAGTCTTGAGTTAAGCTCGATTCCTAAAGAAGTCGGAAAGTGCAACTGCTCAATTTGCCGTCGATATGCTGCATCTTGGGCTTATTTTTCTCCTGAACAAGTTCAAGTCAACTCTAAAGAGGAGACTGCTTTCTACTGCTGGGGAGACAAAGAAGTTAAATTTCATCGTTGTAATTCATGTGGTTGCTTAACTCACTATTTAACAACAGAGAAATGTGCTGAAAGAATTTTGGCAGTAAATATGAGAATGGCTGAAAATGAAGTACTTTCACTCGATTCTGCAGTTTTTCTCACTTGACAATCAGGTTGCATCCAATAATTCAAATTTCCCAGCATGAGATTTGAGTGATTCCGTAGGCTCCCGTTTACCAAGATCTCGCCCCGCCATATGCCTACTGGAATCTCGTACGGGAAGAACATCTTTCA
>NZ_JBPCXO010000568.1:0-6197 GCF_051008435.1 Endozoicomonas sp.
AAGAAGCTTTGCAGTCTGTTCACTCTGCTGTTCGTTGCGGGTTGAGAAAACCATGGGATAAAGGATAGTCGCTGCAAGGGAAAGGTATTATTCTCTTTCTCTGTCCAGCAGTTTTTTAGGAATTACACTGATTGATGGTAAGTAAAATTTTATTAGTATCTATAGGCCATTAAGTGTTGCTTTATTTCTCTGAAAAGCCATTTCTAAATTTATCTTTTGCAATGGAAGTTAATTGATCGATTTTATTACCCAGCTCTTCAAGCTCTGGTGAAAACAACCTCGACCCGGCACTCAGGAGTTTTCCTCCGATTTTTAGCCAGATGTTAAGAAACAGAAAAGTAAAAATCAGAGCAATAATCGATACATTGCCACCATCAGCTTTAATCTCATTGCCATTGAAAGAGACAATAAAGGGTTCTCCTGATTCTTCCGATAACAGTTGATAAATGCTGCCTTCGTTAAAATTGAGGATGTAGGTCTCAAAGTTTACAACCAGCAATATGAGCATTACAGAGCCTACGATAATCAGAAAGAGTCCGATTATTTTTCTTGCCTGTTCCATGTTATTAATCCGATATGCTGATTAAATTCTTGTTGTTTAGATGCTTTCAGGGAAGGGGGTAGATTACGTTTGTAGCGCTAAGAATTATTTTCATACCACTTCAGAGTTACAGATTATTCTGAAGCAAGGCTTTTAATCGACACGCTACCGCCCCGAGATTGACTGTTAAATATACAACAGTGGAGTTGCCTTCCCTGAACTCATTTTTACAGCATCCTGCTGCTTGTATTTTTGCGATATTCTGCCAGTCTTTTACATTGATGGATAGAAATATCTATGCTTTTCTTGCGGAATGTGTCGTCTTTCTCGAATTATGGCTGTGCAGAAGAAAATGTGGGGTGTGATGGGAGTGGTCTGAGATGAAATGATTTTAACCCTGCTCACCCAAATGGTAGAGCAGGGCAAGTTCGATTAAAGACCTTTCATTTTCCCGCCGTCTACCGTCAGACTGGAGCCAGTGATGTAGCTGGCAGCGTCAGAGAGCAGGAAAGCGGCTGCATTAGCAAACTCGTCCGGTTTGCCATAACGGCCCATGGGGATGGTGGACTCTGCGGCTTCTTGTACTTTGCCTGGAGTTGTCTCGCGGCGACCTGCCAGGAAAGTGTTCAGAGCATTAATACGATCCGTATGAATAGAGCCCGGAATCAGGTTGTTAATACGAATATTGTCTTCTGCCAGTTCCACGGACAAGCTTTTTACCAGACTGGCTACGCCTGAGCGCATCACGTTACTGAGCAGCAAAATATCAATAGGCTCTTTTATAGCCGAAGATGTCAGGGTCACAATGCTGCCACCCTGTACTTTAAGAGCAGGCAGGGCAGCCCGAATCATTCTGACAGAGCTGAGCAGGGTTTGCTCAAAGGCAGCTTGCCAGTCATTATCTTCCAGCTCAGTGAAAAAGCCCGGTGTAGGACCACCGGCGTTTACCAGCAAACCATCAATTCTGCCAAAGTCATTGAGAGTACTGTTGACCCAGCGCTGGATAGAATCCCCGTTTCTGGCATCAAAGATATAGCCTCTGACTTCAGCGCCGGTTTCGCTGCTGATGGTGGACGCAGCCTGGGCAATCCGCTCTTCGGATCGGCTGGCAATGGAAACCTGGGCGCCTTCGGCGGCCAGTCTGGAGGCAATCGCGTAGCCCAGTCCAGTACTGGCTCCAGCCACCATGAATACTTTTTCTTTTAGATTGAGATCCATTTTTTACTCCCAGGGTGTAGGTCCGTCAGTGCATGATTCGATGGTCAGGCTGGTTAAAGCTCAACATTGTGTATCATGACAGAATCGGGTCGTGAGGTTGCGACAGGTATTCTTTGGATTGCATCTCTTGCAGACGGCTGATGGTGCGCTGAAACTCGAAGTTCAGCTTGCCGCTGGTGTACAGTTCCAGCAGAGGCATCTCCGCAGTAAGAATCAGTTTGACGTTCCGGTCGTAGAATTCATCTACCAGGTTGACGAAACGTCTGGCCTGATCGTCTTTTTTCTCGCCCATTTGCGGCACGTTTTCCAGAATGACTGTCTGGTAAAGGCAGGCCAGCTCAATGTAGTCATTCTGACTTCTCGGGCCGTCACAAAGGGCTTCAAAACTAAACCAGCCAATGTCTTCGCAGGTACGTTCACTGCTGATTCTCCGGCCAGCAATCTCAATAATGTCTGCTTCCCGACAGTGGCTGATATCGGATACCAGGTCATTAAATGTTGTTTGCAGGTGGCTGTCAGCGTTTGCTCCAAGAGGGCTGAAGTAAGTTTCGGCTTTTTCCAGCAAGCGCAGGCGGTAATCGGTCCCGCCATCCACATTGACCACCCGTGTATATTCCTTCAGCTGGGCAATAGCGGGCAGGAAACGGGCGCGCTGCAGGCCGTCTTTATACAGCTCATCAGGTGCCACGTTGGAGGTGGCGACCAGAGTGATACCTTTCTGAAAGACTTGTTCAAACAGCCCGCCTAACAGCATGGCGTCGGTGATGTCGGATACAAAAAACTCATCAAAACAGATGATCCGGGTTTCAGCGGCCAGTATTTCTGCCACTTTATCCAGAGGGTTTTTCTCTCCCGACAGCTTTTTCAGCTCGCCATGAACCCAGCGCATAAAGTGGTGAAAGTGCATGCGCTTTTTCTCGGGGAACGGCAGGCAGTCGTAAAAGGTGTCCATCAAATACGTTTTACCCCGACCCACCCCACCCCAGAAGTAAAGCCCGCGAACGGTGTTGATTTCTTTGCTGGCAAAGGGGTTGATGCGCTTAATCAGGGAAGCACGAGGTGCTTCAGCAGTCAGTTGATCATAAAGATGCTGGAGGTGTTGAACCGCCTCTTCCTGAGCAGGATCGTAGCTGAAATTATCTTTTTTCAAGTCCTGCTGGTAACGAGATTCCGGGGTCATGCTAGTTGTTCAGTTCTTTTTACTATGGGCATTGATCACTTGTTTCATCCCCACAAGTGATGAAAAAAGCATCGGCTCATCCCGCTATCGGCCGACATAAGGATAAGCACACGTCATTTGAACAGGCCGGGAAGAGGAGCACAATGTAACCTTCTGGCCAAAGCAGGGCAAGGTGTGTTTTGGCATCCCGATGTTACACAACCCCTCTATACTTTGCGCACAAAAGATTATAACTTTGACAGGAGTATGAGGCTGTTTGGAAAGTAATGGATTATTTCCTCGATCCCTACTTTCCAAACAGCCTCTAAAGGACGTGGACTGTTCCACCTAAAGAGGCGATGCTGTGGAAGATGTGAATGTACTTTGGTTTGTAGGCAGTTTGGCATTTCTGGCGGGTATGGCCGGTGGTGCACTTTTGTACCATCTGCTGGCAGGTCCCCGTTCAGATCGAGGAAAAATGGAGAATCAGCTGAAAGATCTGGAAGCTGACTTCAAACAGTATCAGGACAGCGTAGCCGATCATTTCAACACCACGGCTCACCTGATCAACAAGCTGACAGACAGCTATAAAGATGTTTACGAGCACATGGCTAACAGCGCTGATGTTTTGTGTGAAGATGACAGCGTTAAGAACAAACTCAGTGACTCACTGATCAGTAGCAGTGCATTGCTTTCCGGGCAGATTCCCAAGCGTCGTACTGAACGTACCAAGCCGCTTGAGCAGCCACTGGACTACGCTCCCAAAACAGCCCCTGACGAGAAAGGTACCCTGTCTGAAGATTTCAGGGTAACTCCAGAAGCGGAAGAGGCGGCTAGTAGCCAGAAAACGTCCTGATCACCGATCAGTCTGAAAAAGCCTGCAAATCTGCAGGCTTTTTTATTTCACCTGCTTCTAATTTATCTGAGACTTCTTTTAATTCAGTCAAAATATTTTACAGATGACTGGAGGGTTAGTCCAGCTAAGCGCTGAACTCCAGTACGGTGTTGAAGCAGGAATAAAAGAAGGAGCCCCGCCAAAAGCGGGGCCAGAATATCAGGACAGGGAGTCGAGATATTTTTCTGCATCCAGGGCAGCCATACAACCTGTTCCGGCAGAAGTGATGGCCTGACGGTAAACGTGATCCATAACGTCACCTGAAGCAAACACGCCTTCTTTGGACGTCAGGGTAGCATTGCCCTCAGAGCCACTGTTTACTTTGATGTAGCCATCTTTCATATCCAGCTGGCCTTCAAAAATACCGGTATTCGGGGTGTGGCCGATAGCGATGAAGCAGCCCTCTGCCTGAATGTCACGGGTTTCACCGGTGTTCACATCCTTGATGCGTACACCAGTCACACCCATATCATCACCCAGTACTTCGTCCAGAGTGGCGTCCAAAGCCAGTCTCATGTTGCCGTTCTCAACACGATCCATCATCTTGTCCTGCAGGATCTTTTCTGCACGGAAACCCTGGCGACGGTGAATCAGAGTCACAGTCTTTGCGATGTTGGAAAGATACAGAGCTTCTTCAACAGCGGTGTTACCGCCACCTACTACGACTACGTCCTTGTTCTTGTAGAAGAAACCGTCACAGGTAGCACAGGCAGAAACCCCTTTACCCTTGAAAGCTTCTTCACTGTCCAGACCCAGGTAGCGGGCGCTGGCGCCGGTGCTGATAATCAGGGAGTCACAGGTGTAGGTTGCGCTGCCTTTCAGGGTGTAAGGTTTTTTGCTCAGATCAACTTCTTCGATATGATCAAAGATGATCTCGGTACCAAAACGCTCTGCATGGATACGCATGTCTTCCATCAGGCCTGGTCCCTGAAGACCTTCCGGGCCTCCTGGCCAGTTGTCCACGTCAGTAGTGGTAGTTAACTGCCCGCCCTGTTGCATACCAGTAATCATCACTGGCTTCAGGTTTGCCCGGGCAGCGTATACTGCAGCAGTGTATCCTGCAGGACCAGAACCCAGAATCAGCAGCGGGACGTGCTTGGCTTCACTCACATTTTACTCCTTGATCAGGAATGTCTGTCAGAAACTGAGATAATCTCTGGCAGTAAGGGATTCATAATTCGTTAAACTGTGTGAATAATAACGGCTTGTGTTGACGAGAACCAGATTCTCTTCAGTGATTGGCTTATATTCTCTATCAGCCTGACTGTTAGTTGTCAGCCAGCGTGTGAAACAACCTAAAGGAGCTTTGCTATGCCAACGCCTGCGCCGGAGAGTGGACCCGGTTATTTTTTCAGGGGTTTATCCTATCTTCCGAACCCGGCTATTCGCTGGTTTGTATTGATTCCCCTGACGGTCAATATTCTGGTGTTCGGTTTCCTGTTCTATTTTGGCCTTCAGCAAATGAATGGGCTGATGGCGCAACTGGTGAACTGGCTACCGGGCTGGTTGTCCTTCCTTGAGTTTCTGCTCTGGCCATTATTGTTCATGGCCATGCTGGGAGTGGTTTTCTTTACCTTTACCATTGTCGGTAACTTTATTGCTGCCCCCTTTAACGGACTGCTGGCCGAGAAGGTTCAGAACCTTCACGGCAAGACTGATTTGCCCGAATATGAGTTGAAGGACTGGCTGGTCCTGTTGCCTAGAACGCTGGGTCGGGAAGTAAGGAAATTGACGTACTACCTGCCTAAGGCAGTGATTTTGTTAATTTTGTCCTTCGTCCCCGTGGTCAACCTGATCACCCCGGTACTTTGGTTTTTGTTTAACAGCTGGATGATGTCGATTCAGTATTGTGACTATGCTGCAGATAATAGAGGTGTGTCGTTCAATGACATGCTGGATCGTTTGAAACAGGATCGCAACTACGTCTGGGGGTTTGGTGCAACAGTCACGCTGGTGATGCTGATTCCTTTTATTAACCTGCTGATTATGCCGGCCGCTGTGGTGGGTTCAACTCTGCTTTGGGAAGACAGAGTAGAGTCCTGATCTTTCCCTGCTCACTAGGAGCGTGGGCGTAAATAGACAGGTCGGCCTAAAGTCCAGTAGATCGGCCGGATTTTTCACTGAATTTGATTGAATAGGTCAACTATTCGCACAAATCCAGTGAAAAATCTGACTCGATCTACTGAACTTTATACTCGACCGCTATTCTCGCCCACGCTCCTAGAAAGCAGATCAGGTCGCTGTCTTTTTAACCCCATAAGGGTTTGAAACAGTATTGAGTAATCTATGATTATCTATCATAATCTCACACTATGGATAAGAGATTAGTCAAGATTGGTGAAGCAGCTCGCTTGCTGGGTACTGACCACTCAACATTGAGGAAG
>NZ_JBPCXO010000569.1:0-9073 GCF_051008435.1 Endozoicomonas sp.
AAGAGTCCCCCTGTAGCAATACCTGTCAGCGCAGGTGCTACAGCGAAAGGTGTTGAGAGTTCTCAGCATGGGTCACAAGAAGCCCCCACTATAGCCGCATCAGCGGCTTAGTGGTGGGAGTACGTCACGCTGCGCTTTGATGATCAAATAGATGCTCAGAATGGTCGTTTCTATCAGGCTGAGAATGTGTTGAAATGATTGGCTATGTGCTTGATTGATCATGAGTTTATTGATTTTTATCAGGCAGTGGAAAATTGCCGGCGACAGGTGCCTGCACAGTTGTATAATAACGGTACCTGGGTTAGTATGCCGACCTCGCGAATGTTGAGGTGAGCAGTATGCGTCAGCCACTAGTTGCCGGTAATTGGAAGATGAACGGATCTCTTGAAGATAACCGTAAATTACTGGATAAGCTTGTTTCAGGACTGAATACGAAAGCTGAAGTACTGGTTTGCCCACCTTCGGTATATGCTCAAGGCATTCGCGAACAGTTGGCTGGTAGCGCTATTAAGGTTGGCTTGCAGAATGTATCTGACAAGGCTTCTGGTGCTTTTACTGGCGAGGTTTCGCCTCTGATGGTTAAAGATCTCGGTATTGAATACGTGATCATTGGTCATTCTGAGCGTCGCTCTCTGTTTGCAGAGAGTGATGAGGATGTTGCTGCGAAATTCTGTGCTCTGACTGATCAGGGTTTAGTGCCTATCCTTTGTGTGGGTGAAACTCTGGAAGAGCGAGAAGCTGGCGACACCATGAAGGTGGTGACGGCTCAGGTTGAAGCTGTGCTGCGGACTGCAGGTCCGGAGCGTCTGGCAAACTTTGTGATCGCTTATGAGCCTGTATGGGCTATTGGAACCGGGCTGACTGCAACTCCGGAACAAGCGCAGGAAGTACACGCTGTGATTCGCGGTTTGCTGGCAAAGCATGATCAGGCTATGGCTGACAGAACTCGTGTTCTGTATGGTGGTAGCATGAAAGCAGCTAACGCTGTGGAGTTGATTGCTTTGCCCGATGTTGATGGCGGTCTTGTGGGGGGAGCCTCCTTGATTGCTGAAGAGTTCCAGGCGATCTGTCACGCTGCGGGATAGTGATGGAAACCATAATTCTTATTGTTCATGTTCTTGCTTCTGCTGCCGTAATCGGTCTGATTTTGTTGCAGCAGGGTAAGGGTGCAGAAACCGGTGCCAGTTTTGGGTCCGGCGCGTCACAAACAGTGTTTGGTAGCCAGGGTACTGGCAACTTCATGAGTCGCACAACAGCGATTCTTGCAGCAGTGTTTTTTGTGACCAGCTTTGCTTTGGCTATGGTGGCCAGGCAGAAGGCAGACGGCATCGGTGATGCAGGTGTGCCAGCTGTGATTGTTGAGGAGTCAGTTCCGGCCGGAGACGCGCCAATTGCTCCAGAAGCAACCTCAGAAAAGAGTGTCGAGAGTGATGCTCCTGTGATAGAATCACAGCCCGTCGAAAGTGACGAGCAGAATAAAGAGCTGTCTCTGCCTCCAGCTCAATAAGAGCTAGCTTTAAGCAGGATGTAGTGGTGGTGTTTGCCCAGGTGGTGGAATTGGTAGACACGCCGTCTTGAGGGGGCGGTGACCTAACGGTCGTGCGGGTTCAAGTCCCGCTCTGGGCACCAAATTGCCATTAACTTTTTGAGTAAATGGAAGAGAAGTATCTAGTATAGTGTTGTAAGGATTAAAAGACGTATCTACAGTTATGGCTTGTGGTGCAAGTTCGTAGCTGGCAGTATACTGGAATAGGTTTGATGCGGGGTGGAGCAGCCTGGTAGCTCGTCGGGCTCATAACCCGAAGGTCGTCAGTTCGAATCTGGCCCCCGCTACCAAATGATTAAACCCCATTATGGGGTTTTTTATTAGGTGCGTCAGAGTCTTTCGAAGGGCTTGAGTTGTTGGCCCCGATAAGACTCTAGGAGTTTGTTGGATTCACGCTCGTTAGCGTGTGTTTGGCAAGCTCCTTTAGCTGCGTCCAGCTGGAAAACTGGGTGCATAGAAGAGACAGGGCTTTTAAGCCCTTTTTTTGTTTTTGCAGACAGGTGTTTCCAACGTGGCAGGTAAGCAGTCGCAGCTGGAAGCATTGATTGGACCCGTGGTTGAATCCCTAGGCTACCAGCTTTGGGGTATTGAGTTCAGATCCCAGGGCAAGCAATCAATGCTTCGCATTTATATCGATTCCCTTGATAAAGAAAAGGGGATTCAACTGGATGATTGTGAAGTCGTCAGTCGCCAGGTAAGTGGGGTTCTCGATGTGGAAGATCCCATCACGAAAGAGTATACCCTTGAAGTTTCCTCGCCCGGTGTGGACAGGCAGTTGTTTACGCTTGAGCACTATGTTGCCTGGGCGGGTGCAGAGGTCAATGTACGTTTGAGGGTTCCCTTTGAAGGGCGCCGCAAGTACAGGGGTTTTGTAAAAGGGATAGAAGATCAGGACGTGGTGTTGATCGTAGATGACCATGAGCTGCTTTTTCCCATTGAGAGCATAGACAAGGCTCAGGTGATACCGAGATTCGACTAACTTCAGGCTCACAGCTGGTAATGACCAGAATAAGGTGGGTAAAAGGTTCAGGCCGGGTTGTTAGCCATTGTCTGCAACAAAAAAGTTGATAACAGACAAGGGCCTTCCCGGTTAACGGCCAGGGAAGTGTTGGCAAAGGCATGGACTGGTTCAGCATAGGCGAGGCAGAGCATGAGTAAAGAAATTCTGTTGGTCGTTGAGTCCGTTTCCAACGAGAAGGGCGTTCCACCCGAAGTGATCTTCGAGGCTATGGAGATTGCTCTGGCGACTGCGACTAAAAAGCGTTACGAAACAGAAGTGGATATCCGGGTAGCGATTGACCGTACTAGCGGTGAATACGATACCTACCGTCGTTGGACCATAGTTGCGGATGAAGACTTCGAGTTTCCGGGCATGCACTTTACCCTGGATGAGGGTAAGGAAAAGGATGAGTCCCTGGAGATCGGTGGAGTCTGGGAAGAGCAGGTTGAGTCTGTTGCGTTTGGACGGATTGCTGCTCAGACAGCCAAGCAGGTTATTGTTCAGAAAGTGCGCGAAGCTGAGCGTGCCCAAATGGTTGAACAGTACCGTGACAAGCTAGGCGATCTGGTTAACGGAACCGTAAAGAAGACGACCCGCGACAGTATTATTGTTGACTTGGGCAGCAATGCTGAAGCCGTGCTGCGCAAGGATAATGTGCTGCCTCGTGAGAACTTTCGCATGGGAAGCCATGTGCGAGCTCTGCTGAATGACATTTCCACGGAAGGTCGTGGACCGCAGCTGATGCTGTCCCGAACTGTGCCTGAAATGCTGATTGAACTATTCCGCATTGAAGTGCCAGAAATTGCTGAAGAAGTTCTGGAGATCAAGGCGGCTGCCCGTGATCCAGGCTCCAGGGCAAAAATTGCCGTCAAGACTAATGACGGCCGCATTGATCCGGTGGGTGCCTGCGTAGGTATGCGTGGTGCTCGTGTACAGGCAGTATCCGGTGAGCTGGGTAATGAGCGTATCGATATTGTTCTGTACGACGAAAACCCTGTCCAGTATGTGATCAATGCCATGCAGCCTGCAGAGGTTGCCTCCATTATCGTTGATGAAGATTCCGGAACTATGGATATCGCTGTCAGCGAAGATAATCTGGCCCAGGCTATAGGTCGTAGTGGTCAGAATGTTCGACTTGCCAGTGAATTGACTGGCTGGAAGTTGAACGTCATGACAGAAGCTGAAGCCGCTACCAAGCAAGAAAAGGAAGCGGATAAGTTTAAACAGAGTTTTATTGATCTGCTCGATATCGATGAAGAACTGGCGCAGTTGCTGGTCGACGAAGGATTCACCACTGTTGAAGAAATTGCCTATGTCCCTCTGGAAGAGATGGTGGCAATTGAAGGCATGGATGAAGAGATCGTGGAAGAGCTTCGCACTCGTGCGAAAGACAAACTGCTGACCCAGGCCATTGCTCGAGAAGAAAAGTTAGATGGCGCACAGCCAGCTGAAGACCTCTTGACTATGGATGGTATGGATGAGGAGTTGGCACTGGAGCTGGCCAGCCGGGGTGTCATTACTATGGAAGATCTGGCGGAGCAGTCCATTGACGACCTTCTCGTTATAGAAGGTATGGACGAGACGCGTGCGGGTGAATTGATTATGACGGCGCGTGCTCCCTGGTTCGAGGAAGCTGGTAACTGAGCGGGCCACTGAGAGGAGAAGTGTTAATGGCAGAAGTAACCGTAGAACAACTCGCGAAGGTGGTCGGCGCTCCGGTCGAAAGGTTGCTGCAGCAGATGCAGGATGCTGGCCTGAAGCAAACTAAAGCTTCACAAGCCGTGTCGGATTCTGAAAAGAAGCAGTTACTGGCTCACCTTAAAAGCGTTCATGGTGATCACACGGGTACGGCTGAGCCTACCAAGATCACTCTCAAGCGCAAAACTGTCAGCCAGATGAAAGTGTCTGGTGGCGGCGGCGCTGGTAAGAAAAAAGTTGTTAATGTAGAAGTTCGTAAAAAGCGTACCTACGTCAAGAACGAAAAAGCGGAAGAGCAGGGCTCGGAAGAGAAACAAGCCCGTCGAGATGATCGTGGTGACTCTCGTCGTGATGGAGATCGTCCACAGCAGCAGCGCCGTGATGGAGATCGTCCACAGCAGCAGCGCCGTGATGGAGATCGTCCACAGCAGCAGCGCCGTGATGGAGATCGTCCACCGCAGCAGCGCCGTGATGGAGATCGTCCACCGCAGCAGCGCCGTGATGGAGATCGTCCACCGCAGCAGCGTCGTGATGGAGATCGTCCACCACGTCGTGATGGGGATCGTCCTGCTCGAGGTCCTTCTGCGCCAGGTTTTGATCCGGCTGCAGCACCCATACCGACTCCTGAAGGTGAAAAGCGAGGTCGTAGCCGTAAAGCTAAAGATCGTCGTGATGAGCCTCGTGAAGAGCGCGGTCGTCGTGGCGAAAAGCGTGGCGGACGTAATACAGGTCGCAGGGATGATCGTCGTGGTGGTGGCCGTAGGGCATCTCGTACCATTACGCCTGAATCCATGGCAGCTCACGGCTTTACCAAGCCAACAGCACCTGTAATTCGTGAAGTTTCCATCCCGGAAACCATCACTGTTGCTGAGCTGGCTCAGAAAATGGCCATCAAAGCTGCTGACGTCATCAAGGTGATGTTCAAGATGGGCTCCATGGTGACCATCAACCAGGTGATTGATCAGGACACCGCTTCCATTGTTGTGGAAGAGATGGGTCACACCTTCAAGCTGGCTAAAGCTGACAGTGTTGAAGACTCTCTGGTTGAAAGTCAGGAAGGCGAAGTTTCTGATTTTGAAGAGAAGCCTCGTGCACCAGTTGTGACTGTAATGGGTCATGTTGACCACGGTAAGACCTCTCTGTTGGATTACATCCGTAAGAGTCGTGTACAGGCTGGAGAAGCCGGCGGTATTACCCAGCACATTGGTGCATACCACGTAGATACACCTCGCGGTATGGTTTCCTTCCTGGATACTCCTGGACACGCAGCGTTTACCGCTATGCGTGCTCGTGGTGCCAAGGCGACCGATATTGTAATTCTGGTAGTTGCGGCTGACGATGGTGTGATGCCTCAGACTGAGGAAGCGGTTCAGCACGCAAAAGCTGCTGGTGTTCCTCTGGTTGTTGCTGTCAACAAAATGGATAAAGAGGGTGCTGACCCTGATCGTGTGAAGAATGAATTGTCTGCACGCGGTGTTATCCCGGAAGACTGGGGTGGCGATACTCAGTTCATGCATGTATCTGCTCTGACCGGGGAAGGCATTGATGCGCTGCTGGAAGCGGTCGTTCTTCAGGCGGAAGTTCTGGAGCTGTCGGCTGCGGATGAAGGTCCAGCGAAGGGTGTCGTTGTTGAATCCCGTCTGGATAAAGGACGCGGTCCTGTGGCCACTGTTCTGGTTCAGTCTGGTGATCTGCAACAGGGTGATAATATCCTGGTAGGTCAGCAATATGGTCGTGTTCGTGCGATGCTGGATGAGAATGGCAAGTCCATCAAAAATGCGGGTCCTTCTATCCCAGTAGAAATTCTGGGTCTGGATGGTACTCCGGATGCTGGTGATGAACTGATTGTTGTGAAGGATGAGCGTAAAGCTCGTGAAATCGCACTGTTCCGTCAGGGGAAATACCGTGAAGTTAAGCTGGCTCGTCAGCAGGCTTCCAAGCTGGAAAATATCTTCTCCAGCATGGGTACTGAAGAGAAGAAGACACTCAATATCGTTCTGAAAGCAGACGTGAGAGGTTCTCTTGAGGCTCTGACCAACTCTCTGGAAGAGCAGGGTAACGACGAAGTTCAGGTTAAGGTTATTTCCGGTGGTGTTGGTGGTATCACTGAAACCGACGCTAACCTGGCGCTGGCTTCCAATGCCGTTATCGTAGGCTTTAACGTTCGTGCGGATGCTTCTGCTCGTAAGGTTATCGAGTCAGAAGAGCTGGATCTGCGTTACTACAGTGTTATCTACGACATCATTGAAGATGTGAAGAAAGCACTGAATGGTATGCTGGGCTCCGATACTCGTGAGCAGATTGTTGGTACAGCAGAAGTACGTGACGTCTTCCGTTCACCGAAGTTTGGTGCGGTGGCTGGCTGTATGGTGGTTGAAGGTACTGTTTACCGTAACGATCGTATCCGTGTACTGCGTGACAACGTGGTTATCTTCGAAGGCGAGCTGGAATCCCTGCGTCGCTTCAAGGATGACGTACAGGACGTTCGCGAAGGTATGGAATGTGGTATCGCGGTTAAGTCCTACAACGACGTTAAGCCAGGCGACAAGATTGAGGTGTACAAGACTGTTGAGGTCAAGCGCACCCTCTAATTCGCAACGGGTTGCTCACAGGGCGACCTGAAGCGAAAGAAAGCATTCTGTTCCGCAATCAGTGGGCAGATGCTTTCTCAGGCTAAAATAGAGCCCGCAGCTGAGACTGCGGGCTTTCTCATATCAGCGGATGTCAGATGCACGGAAGTTCATTTTAAAAAATGAACATGCAGTCTGCAGCTCTGGGAGATGAACCTCTTTGGTGACTCCCTGCGACCAGGCAGAGTTGTGGTGCCTATGGGTGAGCACCTGGCGTTCCCGTTAAGAAGATGACTATTGAGAGTCATCTTTCAGGATTAAATCCCCAATGGCTAAAGAATACAGTCGTATCCAGCGAGTAGCGGACCAGATTCAGAAAGAACTGGCTCAGCTGATTCAGCTGGAAATGAAAGATCCTCGTCTTGGCATGGTAACGGTCAGTGCGGTGGAAGTTTCCCGTGATCTGGCATTTGCCGATGTGTTTGTTTCCTTCCTGGGAGTAGACGACCAGGACAATGTTGATGAAAAGCTTGAGGTTATGCAAAGTGCTGCCGGTTTCCTCCGCAGTCAGCTGGCCCGGGCAATCAAGCTGCGTACTATCCCCCAGCTGCGATTCCGCTATGACAACAGTTTGCGGCGTGGTGCGCACATGAATGAGTTGATTGCAAAAGCTCGCGCTGGTGACAGTGATCATCAGGGTAAGTCTGAGGAGTAATTGATGTCAAAGCGCAGGCGTAGCCGTGGCCGCCAGGTTGACGGTATCGTGGTTGTGAATAAGCCAAAGGGTGCGAGTTCCAACGATGTTCTGCAACGCGTCAAGCGCCTTTATGGTGCTGCAAAGGCTGGTCATACCGGTAGCCTTGATCCACTGGCGACAGGTGTATTGCCTGTTTGTCTGGGTGAGGCGACGAAGTTCTCCCAGTATCTGCTTGAGTCTGACAAATCCTATAGAACGGAAGTCAAACTGGGTATCCAGACGGAAACCGGTGACCGCGAAGGCGAAATTGTTGAGCAGCGTCCGGTGACTGTGACTCGCTCTGATGTTGAGGCTATTCTGGATCGTTTTCGTGGTGTAATTGATCAGATTCCCAGCATGTATTCGGCTCTTAAGCATAATGGTGAGCCGCTCTATAAGCTGGCTCGTCAGGGTATTGTGGTTGAGCGTCCAGCTCGCCAGATCACTATCTACCGTCTTGAGTTGCTCGATTTTGAAGGTGACCGGTTAATTTTGGAGGTGGACTGCTCCAAAGGTACCTACATTCGCACGCTGGCAGAAGATATTGGTGCGGCTCTGGGTTGCCTGGGTCATGTTGCTGAGCTCCATAGAATCAAGGCAGGTCCTTATACTGAGCATCAGTCCCACACTCTGGAACAGTTAGAAGAGGTTCGGGATGGTGGTGGCCATAAGGCTCTGGATGAGCTGTTGCTGCCTTTGGATACATCGGTCAGTGACTGGCCTCAGATTCGTCTGGGTGCAACCAGCAGCTATTACATCAGTCAGGGACAACCGGTTCAGGTGCCACAAGCACCAACAAGCGGTAATGTTCGCATCTATGGTCAGGAGCAGATTGAGGGGCAGGAAGTGCTTCGATTCCTGGGTATTGGTGAGATTGATGAAGACGGTCGTGTCGCGCCCAAGAGGCTGATCAACTCTGGAAATTAAGGCAGGCATACTGCCTTCGTGGTGGTGGTTTTAACAGACTGGCTTCCGGCTGGAGGTTGGTGTTAGAATGCGCCACTTGGTTGACAGTCGATGCTGTCAAGACGTAAAGGCTGGCTGTAAATATGCACGGTCGTGCCTGATTTGAATGCATATTAATTGGAGTATAAAGCAATGGCTTTAACTGCTGAAAAGAAAGCGGAAATTATCAAGGATTTCGGTCGCGTTGAAGGCGATAGCGGTAGCCCTGAAGTTCAGGTTGCTCTGCTGACTGCAAACATCGAAGGTTTGCAGGGACACTTCAAGGCGAACCACAAGGATCACCACTCCCGTCGTGGTCTGATTCGCATGGTAAACCAGCGTCGTAGCATGCTGAACTACCTGAAGGGCAAAGACGTTGAGCGCTATCGTTCCCTGATCGAGCGTCTGGGTCTGCGTCGCTAAGACACGCAGGAGCATACTTTGGGTTGTACTGTAACTCGATTCTGCAGTTTTTAGCGTTTGACGAAGGAAGATTCTTGTGGACTGCGGAACCAGTCTACTACTGTGACTCTTGTGCCAAGCCTAGCGAGGTACAATCAACATCACAGCAGCAGGCT
>NZ_JBPCXO010000570.1:0-9989 GCF_051008435.1 Endozoicomonas sp.
TGTATTGTGAAAGGGTGCATCGTGCGGTAGTCGGGCGAGTAGTACTTCTCATTTTCATCCCTGATAAACAATCATTTGGGTCAATTATCAAATTTCGGAACACGCTGTCAATGCGTAAGTCCTAAACCTGCCTAAGGAAGTAGAACAGGACTCTACTAAGCCTCCATCTTTATCCAGAAGGGGCAGCTTTCGACTATCCCGTAAAGCACCCAAAGAAGCATCACCGGAGCTGGCCAGAGTGCAGCCTCCAACATTACTGGATTCACACGAATACGTGATGCTTTGCCACATGTTATGTGGACGCCTGACAGAGGACAAACTGGACGATATCCCCACAGAGGCCCTTGAACGCATTACCCGTCAGGCGCTGCTGGATCTTGATTACATGAGACATCAAGTTTTAAAAGCGTTGAAGCACCTGAAAAAGATTGATCCAGAATATCGGGCCATTGCCGCAGAAAAGCTGGAGGGTCAGCTGAAAGCTTATGAATGGCTTGAAGAACCTTTTAAAGAATGTCTCGAACTCTTTGAGCAGGGTAAATATCGGAAAATCAATTACTCAATCGCCAAAAAAATGGGAGAAGAAGCCGAACCCTTTGAATTAAGTGTGACAGCTTACGACAAGCGCATAGCTCTGATTGAACACTGGCACATGCTGCTGAGATTCATGGAGGAATGGCGAATTACTATGCCTTCTATCGCCGAGCTGGTTGATAAGAAATTTACAAACTTGAAAGTATCAATGCCCAATCTGAGGACATATGGCCGAAAAGGAGCGCTGTCTAACCAGGCAAAGCTTGAACAACTTACTCTTGATATCACTCAAATGCAGGATAACTGGCAGGTCATCTCAAGCCTTGCTTCAATGAAAGCCATGCCTAACTTCTGGCCAACCAATCCCTATGACCAGCATTCCGTCTGCCTCCCCCACGAAACCAAACCATTGCCCTCTTGCCATGATTTGAAGAGCTTTCTGCCACGTGGAGAAGATGCTGTAGCCGCCAGAAAAGAAAGCGCCTGGTTACCCGTTGCTCCCGAAAGAAAAGAAGAAAGCACCAGAACCTTCTGTTTTGCGACTAAAAAAGGCGCTGAAATACGATCGAAAGGCCTGCAAATGCGCGAACAGTCTTTATGGAAGCACAAACTCGGAGCGGACTTACAGAATCCTGTCGTTTATATGGAAATCATCAACCCCAGACCCGACCAGTATTTTTCGTTTCAACCTGTTGCCACCCATGCTTACAGCACCAACTGTACTGGAGCCCTTAAAGAGCTAAATACCCTATCAAGACAGGTCAATAGCCTTAAGTTCTCGACGATGGATGGCACACAAATGACGGCTGTGCATATAAAAGAGCTGTCGAAGCATCTACAAACCCTGGAAAAAAACATGAAGCGCTGGGAAAGACATATACCATCCCTCCAGGAAATCATGGATCAGGTCTACTATTTCCACCCCTTACTGGATGGTGGCAAAGTCTTGGTCAGAATAGTGAAAGACCCTCAAAAGAGTTTGTCGACTGCCAGTAAAAAGTTCACCGATTTTATCAGAGATAAAAAGTCACAATCTGGCGCATCACCGCTTCCCTCTCCTGTATTAAGAAGACGGGAAAGTGAAAGACAGTTAACCCAGAGGACCTCTCCTGTAATACCTCGTCTGACAGGACGTTCCAGCTCCTGCCCGGAATTACCTCCTATTCCTCATTTTGTTCCCACTTTGTGGGTTCTTACACCTTCTCCGGTCAGCAGTAAGGCTCCCAGCAGTGTCGGCAGTGATTCTCCTCACAGGGATTTGAGCCCTGAACCTGCTCCTGTCTCAACGGAAAAAACGTCCGAAGACACCGACTCCCAGGAAAGGCTCACGCTTTAACAACCCCTTATAAATAAAATCCTGGTAGTTTATTCTCTATTGAGGATGGGAATACACAGGATGAATCCGTTGAAAGAATGGATAACCATTGCGGCTTTGCTGCTCTTGACTGGTTGCAAGGCAGATACACAGACGGCCAGCTGCCCTTACCAGGATCGACAGGAAACCCCCGCCAATGCTGGCTGTCTCATGACTCACGATGGAAAAGTGGCCATTGTAACCCAGAGATTAAGCGGCCAGTACAACCTGCCAGGAGGCGCCTCTGACAACAGCGAAACCTCAAGCTGCACAGCAATGAGAGAAACGGAAGAGGAAACCGGTCATCAAGTCACCGTAGAAGAGCTGCTAAAAGAATTCGACAATGGCTTTCGCCTCTATGCCTGTACCAGCAATGAACCGACAAAAGCCTTCACGCCTGCTAATACCTTTGAGATCTCATCCGTGCAATGGTTAAATTCAGAACAGATTAATCCGGATCAATGGCGGTTTCCCAAACACTTTGAAAAACAAATGGAACTGATTCAACAGCAGATGGCCAATGAATGACCATTGTCGCTTATTGGCCTGAATAACGTTCATTATCAGGGTTTAAGAGTGCCCGCTTTTAGCTCGTCCCGAACCTGCATCAATATACAACCCAGATAGTTATGGCCACGTCCGTCACTGCCAATACCCCAGTTCCAATCTTTAGGGGCATTTTCATACAACAGCTTGTCTCCTGTTCCAGACAAGCTGTTTCTGAATTTTTTATCCTGCTCTGCTTTGGCTCTGACAGCTTTCAACATGGCATTCATCTTTTCCCCTCCATGCCAGGCGCCGGCATTCTCCCATTCCTGTTGTCTGGCATTGGCATAATCCAGCGCAGCTCTGGGTCCAGGCAACTGGCTGATAATCTGTCGATGAGGACTGTCTGCAGGAAATTTGCAGGCCTGAAAATAATGTTCTGTTGTAGGCCAGGTTAATTTTTCTGCTTTTAATGCCCGGTCAGGTTGATAAAAATTGGTAAATTCGTAGTACTTTTCACCCCGGTTATAAAACTTAACGTTGGGTAAGTGCTGACATTGAAGGTATTGAGTATCTCTATGATAATCCTGCCAACTTTTGATCGGGTGGGTAGGTGAGCTGGGCGCTGCAGATGAAACACGGGACCTTCCACTTTCTTGACAGTATTGGTTTGGATCAAAATCACTGCAGGCTGTCGCTACATTGGAATGGTAACCAAACTCCTGATACAGCGTCTGTAACACCTTTGGTACGATATCCATGACCTGCGCTAAGGGCAAATCAGCAATAGCAGCCCCTACCTTTCGGTTGATCGAGTCAACTACTTGTCGAGGGTCCTCTGTTTCTTTCGTCTGTCTTGAATTCTGTATGAAAGCCAAGCGAATACGGTCAAATACATAAGCTTCAGTGGAACGGGCTTCATCCAGAAATGTCTGAAGATTTTCCCAGGTCATCATGGCGGGGGTATCAATGGGATTAACGGCTCTTTCGCTCAGTTGATAGAGACCTGAATTGCCCGTCAATTCTGAATGAATATCAACGGTTTCCTGCATCAGCTTTTGCTGTTCTTCTGCCTTGACGCAGCGTCTATAACCAAACAGAGACCAGAATCGGCCAAGCCACTCTTTCTCTCTGCCCGCAACCAGCTTACAGTCCTGAGCATCCGTCCGGGCCCCTATTTTCTCAGAGCCATAACAGGTCATCTGTTTGAGTTGCTCAGACAACTGATCAATTCTCTCACTTAACATGCCCTGTCCCCTGGAAGAATATAGGTATCATCCAGATATCTTTCGGCATCCGTGATACGGGCTGAAGAGGATGTTATTTCAGTAGATCAGCGCTGTAACGAGCAGGAGTAACCCCCATCTGGCGTTTGAACATGGCGATAAAGCTGGAAGATGTGCTGTATCCCAGAGAAAGGGCTATTTGCTCGACTGTCACCCCATCAGCCAGCATTTCTATGGATTTCACCAGTCGTAAACGCTGCCGCCATTCCCGAAACGACATACCCAGTTCTTTATAGCAGCGCCTTGAGAGGGTTCGCTCAGTACTGAATACTTTCTGAGCCCACATAAGCAGACTGTCGTTATTTCCAGGACACTGTTGAATAGCTTCCAGTACCTGCCGCAGTTTTTCGTCCTCAGCCATGGGCAAATAGGTTTCGATGGGAGGTATTCGATAGAAGTGATCCAGCACTACCAGTGCCTGACGTTTATCTTCCTCGGTATCCGTATAGGAGACACCTCTGTTGATAAAGTCCAGTATGAGCGACTCAATCACAGCATTGGTGGGGATCACAGCAGGCTGATCAGATAATGCACCGCAATATTCCAGAGCAATATAGATAGAGTGAAATTTCACCGCTTCTCTCTGGTAGCTGGAATGATCCATTTCAGGGGGAATCCAAATGGCATAATGGGGCGGAGATATAAACTTTCGGCCTCCTATTTCCAGCTCCATAACACCGGTGCGCACACTGGTCATTTGCCCACAACAATGGCGGTGTAAACCCACCGATGAGTGCTCTGGAAAGTCATCATGCCTGATACAGACAGGATTGGGTTGTCTCTCCAGATTCAGAGGTTTGATATCTTGGGTAGGCATAAGGTGTATTGGTTACAGCTGTCCGGTTCGCAATACTTCTTGTCTGCAAACAACTATATCACAGTGAAAAATGCCGCAGATAATACGCTCCCGACTCCCGCCGGCTTTATGATTTTCCGGCTCTAGCTGTAAGGAGCACCGCAAACGTTATGAAACTGTTCTATTACCTTTTCCCTCTCTCGGCAGTCATTATCTGGTCTGGCAATAATGTAGTGGGCAAAATAGCTGCTTCGGAAATTGCTCCGGAATCGATCAGCTTTTACCGATGGGCCCTTGCAGCCCTGATACTGACCCCTTTCTGCTACAAAGCCACCAGAAGGCATTGGGCAGTCATCAAGCAACACAAGCTGAAGCTGTTTATTCTGACTTTGCTGGGCATGGTGGTCTATCAGTCACTGAGTTACGTAGCAGCCCATTCTATTCCTGCCACCAACATTGGCATCATTCTGGCTCTTACACCGTTGCTCACTGTGTTAATCAGCGTTCCTGTGTTTGGCATTACCATCACCTGGGGAATAGTGACCGGTGTCCTGATCTCTTTTTATGGCGTCATTTTCTTCGTGTCTGGAGGACATCCGACCGCCCTGCTCAATGGTTTTGGGAAAGGTGAAATCCTGATGCTGGTCGCAACCCTCTCTTACGCTCTTTATGGCGTGATGGTGAAATACTGGAAAATTCCGTTGCCTACCTGGGTTTTTATCTACGTTCAGGGCACTATCGCTGCAATTACGCTGTTTCCGTTTTTTTTACTGGGCTCAACCGATCCCATCACCAGCAGCAGCGCCCCCTTGATTATCTACGCCGGACTACTGGCTTCTATTCTGGCACCGGCTTTATGGGTTATCGCTCTCGATAAACTGAGTGCACACAATACGGCCATTTTCATGAACCTGATGCCTGTTTTCACCACATCGATCGCTGTCGTATTTCTTTCTGAGGATTTGTTTGGCTATCACTACCTGGGGGGAGGGCTGATACTGGCGGGGGTCATTCTCTCCCAGATGTGGCATACACCTTTAAAAAGCTCCACGCTCAAAGCAGTCACTTCGTAAATGCCTGACTGTTTTTTGAATCTGGCCGGTTCAACTCAGCTGGCCAGACTTTGCATTAAGTCCATCTCAGCATGCATTGTTAGAGTTTGCTCTCAAAACTCGCTAATATTCGCCCCCACCTTCCAGATTGGCCATCACTATGTCCGGGAAACGACCCGCTGCTCAATTACATCCGCGTAATCGTCACCAGGGACGTTATGATTTTGATCAGCTCTGCTCTTCTCACCCTGAACTCAAACGGTTCGTGACACTCAATCCTAAAGGGCAAAAAACAATAGACTTTGCTAATCCTGAAGCGGTGGCCTGTCTTAACCAGGCGTTGCTTAAGCATTTCTATAAAGTTCAGTACTGGTCGATTCCCGAAGGCTATCTCTGCCCCCCCATCCCAGGGCGGGCAGACTATGTCCACACTGCGGCTGACTTACTGGGTTCACTGAACCTGGGACAGGAAACGGTGCAGGTTCTGGATATTGGTACTGGAGCCAATCTTATTTACCCGATTATCGGCAGTCAGGCTTACGGCTGGCATTTTGTAGCCAGTGATATCGATAAGGTCTCTGTAGAATCCGCCAGAGCGATCGTCGCAAGCAACAAAAATCTTTCCGGTAAAATCCGCATCGAACATCAACACGACAAAAACAGTCTATTTAGGCACATCATTCAACCCTCTGACCAGTTTGCTCTGACTTTGTGTAACCCACCTTTCCATGCTTCTAAAAAAGAAGCCGAAGCAGGCACTCAACGAAAGTGGAAGAACCTGAAATTCTCCGGTGCCAAGCGTGGGAGAAACGCCATCACATCCGATAAGAAAGCACTTAACTTTGGCGGTCAGGCCAATGAGCTCTGGTGCGAAGGTGGAGAAATTAAATTTCTGAAAGATATGATCAAGGAAAGTGCCAGCTTCTCAAGACAAGTGTTCTGGTTCACTACGTTGGTTTCCAAAAAAGACAATATCCCCCCGCTAAGGAAGTTGTTGACTGAAGTCGGCGCCAAACAGGTGAAAGTTAAACAAATGAGTCAGGGGCAGAAAATCAGCCATATGCTGGCCTGGAGTTTTATGACAAAGGAAGAGCATAAGATAGCTGGCTGAAGTTTCCTCAAACACCCTGACGCTCACCTTTTACACTTCCTTAAAAGCACTTTCCATGACATGAAAAGGCGGCTGAAAAACCGTCTTTTTTATTTGAATAAATAAAAGTGTCCCAAACCCCGAAGATCAACCTGAAACCCAATTCTCTCTTGACCCAGTCTGGTTTCAATCGCATAAATGAAACACCATTGTTCCATTATAAATATTATTCACGCTGGGGATTGTACGATGAGTCATTTACAAGTTGGTCTAAAGCCCACAGAAGCCAAGCAATTATTACCTGTAGAAGCCTATACATCAGAAGACTGGTTCAAACGTGAGCAGAAAGAATTATTCAGTAAAGTCTGGACCTTCGCCTGTACAAAAGATGACGTGCAAAACCCCGGTGATTACAAGACTGTTCTAGTGGGTCTGTATCCCATGGTTGTCATCCACGGCCATGATGGCGAAATCAGAGCATTCCACAACATCTGTCGCCATCGTGGCTCCCAGCTTCTGGAAGACGGCAGTGGGAATATTAAGCGAACAATGATCTGTGCCTATCATCGCTGGGCCTATAACACGGATGGCTCTCTACGTGGTGTTCCGCAAGAGAAATCTCTCTTTGGTGAGCACGGAGTTAACAAATGCGAGCATTCCATCAAACGAGGTGCTCTGGGTAATTATCGAAATCTGATTTTTATCAATCCCCAGGAACACCCCGAAGAAAGCTTTTCTGATTATCTATCGGATTTGCCAGATAACAGCTGGCCGGCCAAAACCGAGAACTTGATGACGGTGGCCCGCTTCAACTGGACCATGAAATGCAACTGGAAGGTCTTTGTTGAAAATGCCCAGGACGGCTATCACCTGATGCACCTGCATAAAAACACTTTGGGTGGCCCCGGAGTTGATGGCCAAACCTGGCGACCACTTGGGCGTCACTGGAACTGGCAGGGGCTGAACCCAATCATGAGTGAAGAAGCCATTGCCGAAGCCACCAGGAAAATGTCTACGGGACAGAAAGTCAAAGCATCACTGTCTGCCCTCATGGGTGACTGGCAGCCACTGGAAGGTACTGACCTTTCTACCTACGGGGGTGAAGTTTTCGGCTTTTTCCCGACATTCCTGATCCAGCCATTGATCGACAATGTTGGCTTTGCAAAGTTAACGCCCATCTCGCCCACTGAAACCTTCTTCGAAGGCTGGATCATGATGGCTCCGTTCATAAATGAACGTGAACGCAAAGCCAGATTGAAAACACTCCTGAACTTTGCACCTATGCCTGAAGTGCAGTTTGATGAGAATGGAATGGCCAATGGTGGGGAGCCTATTACTCTGGAAAATTTCCCGGTCCACCCTCTAGAGTCTGGAAACTTCCATGCAGAAGATGTCTGGCAGGTTGAAATGGTTCAAAAGGCCATGGCCTCTCCTGCTTTTGAAGTGGGGCCATTGAGTAACGGAGAAGGGGAAACCGCTCTGACTTATTTCCAGCAGAATGTTCTGGATTATGTCCCCCAACAAAAGAAAACTGAATCAGCATAACCTCATACGCTATCAGACAGTCCTGACTTAGCAGTGACTGTCTTTAGTCTTTCTGAACCTTGTATTTTATTCTCTTTACTGGAATTCTTCTCATTGTCGTATAAATAGCCTGATCGCTATGAGCCAACAGAACGAACATAACAACTTTAAAATCACCAGCCTGGTACCAGAAGAAGCGCTCATCGAATCTCTTCCTGCTCATTGGCGCTCAAGATTTGAAAAAGCGCTTTCGCTGATTCACAACAATCTTGTAGCACCACTAAATTGGCCTGAAATAGCAGAACACTGCCATATTTCACCCAAGCATTTCCTGCATATGTTCCGGGTCGTTTTTAATGAAACCCCGGGGCAGTACCAATGCCGGATGAGATTGAAACAGTCGGTGTATTACCTGATTACTGACTCAGACTTAACTGTAAAGGAAATTGCTATTGAGTCGGGTTTTTCTTCTTCTCAGGCTCTGGCAAAAGCTTTAAAGCGGGAGTTGGATATGTCAGCTTCTGAGATACGCCATCAGCGCTACGACATGGAGGATAACTTTGCCAGTAAACTGGAGACTTTATTAGGGCATCCAGGCAGGCAGCCTAAAAGCCCTCTTGAAGCGTCACTGGCCAATAGTCTCTGCTTCTCAAAAGTTATACATTCTGAAAGGCATTTTTTATCACAGAAATAAACGTCAATGAGGTCCATAGTTTGGAAGCGGCCTGGGATGAAATGGCAACAGAAACTTCTGATACCCAGATCTTATTATCTACCTGGCAGGACACTCTGGAAAGCTATCAAGGCCAAAAGTCCTTTACAGGGTTTGCTTGTGATCCTCGGCTTGCAAACAAGACCCTTCCTGCAGGAATATTCCTGGAATGTCGGGTTCGATACAACGATCTATCTGGCTACTACTCAGCCTGGAATGCAGTGCATAACTTTTTCTCTGACAACCACTTAATCCCTGACAGACAAGCCCCTATTCTTGAAATTATTCACAATCCCTTTACCGATGAACGCACAGTCGATATGAGCATTGAAGTCTATGTTGATGACCAACTCTCACCTGGGCTCGTACCCTAAACAGTCCACACGGCATGGGTGATGTGATTCTTTTTCTTTTCAGCACACAATAAAAAAGCCCGTAGATTTATCTACGGGCTTTCTATATTCAATGCCTGGCGATGACCTACTCTCACATGGGGAAACCCCACACTACCATCGGCGATGGCCCGTTTCACTACTGAGTTCGGGATGGGATCAGGTGGTTCCGGGTCTCTATGTTCGTCAGGCAATTCTGCCGGGCACGTGTCGCCACACACCCGATAAAACTGTCAACAATCTCAGATCAAGCCTGCTCTACTCACACCGCGCTCTCGCGCTGTCGTAACACGTGCCATTTCAAACACGTCTACCTGTCTTTTGTGTAGCAACCCAGCCACCATAATCTCCCTTGGAGTATATGGCCAAGCCGCACGGGCAATTAGTACCGGTTAGCTTAACGCCTCACAGCGCTTCCACACCCGGCCTATCAACGTTGTAGTCTTCAACGGCCCTTCAGGGGGATCAAGTCCCCAGAGAGATCTCATCTTGGAAGAGGCTTCCCGCTTAGATGCTTTCAGCGGTTATCCCGTCCGAACATAGCTACCGGGCAATGCCACTGGCGTGACAACCCGAACACCAGAGGTTCGTCCACTTCGGTCCTCTCGTACTAGAAGCAGCTTTCCTCAAATCTCTAACGCCCACGGCAGATAGGGACCGAACTGTCTCACGACGTTCTAAACCCAGCTCGCGTACCACTTTAAATGGCGAACAGCCATACCCTTGGGACCGGCTTCAGCCCCAGGATGTGATGAGCCGACAT
>NZ_JBPCXO010000571.1:0-2852 GCF_051008435.1 Endozoicomonas sp.
GCCAATGGAGAATCAACTTCCCCAGCTGCTCGTAGCAGAATGTGTAATCAGCAAAGAATCGTTTGATACGTCGATAGCTGGATTCAGTCTGAGCGCGAGCCTGGAACTCTTCCGCCACCCTGTAAAGATAATTTATAGCCACCCGAGCAATTGGGCGGCTTTTTTATGGTTACTGCATTTTCAAACGAGTCATCCAATAGCACCATCAAAAACTATATCCCTCTAGGGAACCAATTCAAAAATTCATCATCTAACACGTCTTACCATAAGGAATTGTGTACCTGAAGTTAATCACGAAAGGATCTCAATACCCAACCTTCTGATTCCGGAATATTATAATGAAAGACAAAATTTACAGTTCTCTCAAATATTTACTCTTAAGTATTAGTTATTTATTAATTGGAACCCATACCGCAGTAGCCTCTTCAACAGATGACTTCAGTGTCCGAATTGGCCCCATCAAAGACGGAGTAATGCTTGAGAGTGAAGCCACAGTGGTGGCACTGGATCCACTTGAGTATGAACAGTTAAAACAGTCCCTCCATGATTTAATCAGTAATGGCTGTATGGCTAATGATGATTGCTATAGAAATCTTGATATTACTTCTTATCAAGTATTTCAGGAGCCTGATGGGCAGAATGCTCAGAAGTATTATTTAAGTCTGAGGCAGCCTGAAGCGCTGCTTCAGTATTACAAAATCCTTGACCCAGTTTTTGCACACTTAGATCATAATCCTGCTTCTAGTCTGGTCGATTCATTAAGCGCTAAAAATTTTGTCAGCCGTTGCTCTGGCATAGCTAATACTGTAGGTCGAGATCAGCTCTTAGAGTGGTATACCGCCGTGGGCGATATCAATGCCTATTTGCCTCTGCTTTTGAGCCTCGGCAAAGACATTCAACACCTTTACAACCTCACCCACAATGACAGGGCTGAGTATTACAAAGGCAACCTGGCGATAAAATTTGAAGCAGTTAACCGGGGTCGCTTCAGAGCTAAGACAGCCTCCATAAGTCGTGGTCCCAATGTCAAAAACAGCCTTCCTTCATCTCTGAGATCGCAAGCAGCTAATTCCACCAGTTTTTTACCTTTTTCTTCAAAAGTCAGAGTTCATAACAAAGACTCAATTGAATCGGGTCCCAGCAAAGTAGAGGTTCATATTTTGCAAAAATCGGGTTGGTGGGATCTACCTAATGAAGATTTTCTGAATCAAACTGAGTTTATTTTATACCAGAATTATCTTACGGATCTGGTCGAAGCACCTCCTGTAACTTTTGTAGGTTTTATCGATAACGAATACGCTAATAGCTTTGCTTCAACTCGTGGTTTCTATGATAAGGCCGTTTTGGGTGGAAATTTCTTCCATGGTCATTACCCACATGTTATCCAATTGGCACAGTTAAGTAGAGCCGGCATGAGCAAAAAACTAATGCCTCACTTGATTGGAACATGCTGGGGGGAAATGATTGATATGGCGAACATTTCGAATGTCGATGCTTTTGCGGGTATTGGATTGGAAATGAACAACGGCGAACAGATCACTTTTTTCGATATCCCATCAGGACATTCAGCAGACTCATTTCAAAACATCCTGATAACAAGACACTTTTCAAAATGGCTTGATCATGTCATTACGAGCCAACAAGATAAATCGTATCAAATTGCGGGCAAAAGACTAGGACTTGAGTCAGCAGATTACAATGACTTACTACAAGCAAGAGATGCAATCAGGGTGTTTGAAACAGCAGTCATTCTTAATCATTCTAAAGAGTGGGATTTCATTATTGATGGCTACAACGAGATGGTGGATGCCTCATGGTATTCAAAGCCTGTTTTTACTCTGCACGATTATTTTTTTACTGGTTATACATTTCCCGAAAACACCGTACTTAAACATGCACAATCAAAGTTTAATGACCATTTGAGAGAAATGGGCTGGATAGATCTTATGGAACCCACCAAAAGCGGGTGGTCAAATTACCTAAACGAACATATAACAGGAAGTGCATGGTCTCCTCCACCCTGGCCAGCTGCATGGAGAAGTATTCTCTTACAGAAATAGTTCTATCCACGCCATTCATCAGCAAACTTCAGAGCCTGAAAGCCGCCGGATTAATCAAGCGGCTTTTCATTAGGGATCTTTGAAATCAAACTGCGAACTCTTTATTGACTGCAGTATTTCTCAAACGCCTCAGCAGTATCTTTAAAGCCTTTTTCATCAGCTAATATCCAGGGCCTCTCACACTGTTGAGTATGCTCACACCAGGCATAACCTGCAGAACCTATACACCCATAACTGTCCCGATCGGAGCCCGGAAGGTTCTGCCCACGCTCATCCTCAACTTGACTGGAACTGCAACCCGAGAGAAGAGTAATAAAGAGAAATAAAAAAAGTACTCTGTTTGACATAACTACCTCACATCCAACAAAAACGCTTTTCAGCGACGAAAACTTAATCAGTAAAGTTGTCTGAATCACGTAAGGGGATGACTTGAAGATAGCATTTTGAAGCGAAAATGAGTTGGCCGGAACCGGCCAACTCGTGGATCTGTTTACTCTTCTCTTTGCAGCTGCCTGCTTCTGGCGAGAGCCATCTGATCCAGATAGGCCAGTATTTCCTGGGCATTAGACTGAGGATCCTTAATTCTTTCCCGATAAACGTCAATCACCAACTGCTGCACCTTACTGTTATCAGGATCAGCCATCCAGGCCCAGTCAGCAACATGACTGGCCAGAATGATGTTACTGGGAATCAGCGCATTGCCTCTGTTTACCAGAGCATCAATACCTCCTGCAAGATTGGCAATTTCGGAGCTCTGACTGGACAAAGAAGCCGGTGTCCAGTTCGATGGAA
>NZ_JBPCXO010000572.1:0-10714 GCF_051008435.1 Endozoicomonas sp.
AATGGGTCTGTTCAGAGTGCGGAGCTGAACATCTGCGTGACGTAAACGCAGCAAGAAACATTCTTGCGGTCGGGCATGACCGTCTAGCTGTAGGAATCCCCGTCCTTTAGGGCGGGGAGGATGTCAAGCTGGGCTGGCTACTTTGCTCTATTGGTTATGGGCAGGAACTGAGCCGGGATGTTTGCATCATTGGAGGCGGGGCCTCTGGGATGTATACAGCGCTTAAAATGGCGGATAAAAAGTACTCTGTTGCCGTTTTGGAGAAAAAAGGGCGATTGGGCGGGCATGCTCAGACTTATAGAGCGGAACCCTGGGAGACAGTCTATGATCTGGGCGTCAGAATATTCCCTGAAAGTGACAACATTAAGGAAGTTTTTAATCGCTTCGACCAAAAGTTGATGCGTGCTTCCATTCTTGATTTGAAGAGAAGGTATGTGGATTTTGAAACCGGTGCCTTGTCGAATTATGAAGAGCCTTCCTATCACTCTACGCTGACGTCTCTCCTTTATTACTGGTATTACTCCGGGTATACCTTTTCCTTTATGTTTAAGCCAGGAACCCATTTGCCAGACCCTGTCCCTGAAGATTTGTTGCTCACTCTGGGAGAGTTCCTCAAGAAAAAGAAGATAGACATTGGTTTTACGCCACTGATTCATTATCTGCAGGGATACGGGGCCATTGAAAATGTTCCCATGTTATATGTTTTGAAGAACATTACTCATCGTGTGGCGTCTTCGATTATATGGGATAGTTTTTATACGCCCGCTGAAGGTGTTGATGCTATCTATCCTGCTATCTATCCTGCTATCTCAAAAGAAATAGTAAAACTCACCGGCAAGAAAGCTGTTTATCTTAATACCGAGGTTCAAAAAGTCAGAAGGGTTTCAGGTAAAGATGTCATCGTTGAAACTTATCAGGATGAGCGAAAACTGGATTTTTCCTGCAAATATTTATTGGTTTCTGCACCACCTCTGCTTGAAACGTTCGGTAGTGTGTTTGACTTTGATGATCAGGAGCGCCTTCTATTGATCAAGGCGGCCAGTTTCCCTGGTATTTATGCGATGCTACCCATGCCATTTCCTGATCATTATAATGTGTTATTTGGTGCAGAAGATCTGTCGCTTTCCGATGATGATGTCGGCAGCGTATAAGGGATGATATCAACCGCTTGAATTTTGGGGGTAGTAAGGTCACATTCAAAGAGTTTGTGGAATTTCATAATCACTCATCCTTTGGGCCTTATGTCGAAGTGGATGATATTCGCAGTGGCTTTTACCGTGACCTGAACAAGATGCAGGGTAAAGGCTCTACCTTCTATATAGGGGCGGCTTTATCGGGACCAGGTACACCGGACTGCTGGGATCACGTAGCAGATCTTCTGAAGTATTATTTCCCTTATGATAACCCTGAGTCCCGAAAACCTGACGAACTTTGAATGAGAAAAGTACGGTCTTTATGAAATGTGGGAAGAGAATTTTGAAGATTGGAGTCTGTGAATGAAATATGCACTGGCTGTTTATGGTGATGTCAGCAACGGACAGTCTTCACTGACAGCACTTTCTTTTGCCCGGGCTCTGCTGGCTTCCGGTCATGAGATCATTCGTGTCTTTTTCTATCAGGATGGAGTGCACAATGCTTCCAGTCTGGTGACGCCTCCTCAGGATGAGCCCAATCTTCCTGAGCAGTGGCAAAAGCTGGTAACCGAGCATGATATTGATGCGGTGGTCTGTATCGCTGCAGCTCTAAGGCGAGGTGTGGTGAATGCTGAGGAAGCACAAAGGTATGACCTGCCAGCCAGCAACCTCCGGGAAGGTTATGACCTCTCCGGGCTGGGACAGTTGCTTGAGGCAACAGTCGAAGCGGATCGTCTGGTGACGTTTGGAGACTGAATATGAGTCAATCTATTTGTATTATATCGACTCAGGCACCGTACCGTGGCCAGTTTGCCAGAGAAGCGCTGGATGCCGCACTGGTTTCTGCTTCCTACGAAATTCCAACCAGTCTGTTACTGATGGGGGAGGGGGTTTATCAGATACTTGATGGGCAGTCTCCCGGACAGCTGGGCAGGAAAAATCTTTCTGCAATGTTTCAATCATTGGAGTTGTATGGGATTGAAACAGTCTATGTAGACGGAGAGTCCCTGGAAGAACGCAACCTGGATCCGGATCAGTTGCTACCCCTATACACCCTCCTGGAAGGCGATGCGGTTGCATCCTTCCTGGCTCAGCATGACAAGGTATTGAGTTTCTGATGGCTACTCTGCATACGGTCAATAAAGCCGGACAACCTTTGGAGCTCTGCCTGAGAGCGCTTAATGCGGGTGACAGTGTTCTGCTTCTGGAAGAGGGGGTTTATGCTTTGTTTGAAGCCAGTGACGTCCTGTCTGACCTTCTTAAGCATGTGGTAGTGTATGTGTTGGAAGCTGACGTGCTGGCCAGAGGTATGACCAACAAGGACGGCCTGGATATTGGAATGGTGGACTATCAGGGCTTTGTTAAGCTGACTGAAGCCAACGACAAAGTGGTGAGTTGGTTTTAGAGTATGACGGATTTGAAGCTTGATAAAGACGGTTACCTGGTCAATCTCAGTGATTGGAATCCAGAGGTTGCGGATCAGTTAGCCGCTGACGAGAATGTGATTCTGACAGGGGAACACTGGGAAATTCTGAATCTGCTCAGGGAGTATTATCAGAAGTTTGAGCACGCCCCCAGCCAGAGGCCATTTGTGAAATACATTGCCAACCAGCTGGGAAAAGACCAGGGTAACAGTATTTATCTGATGAAATTATTCCCTGGTAGTCCGGCAAAGCTTGCAGCTCGAATCGCAGGTCTCCCCAGACCGACTAACTGTTTCTAGTCTTTTCGTTGTTCCAGGGTAATATCCAGGCTGTGTCGCTCATTACTGAGCATGATGTGACCATCCTGGATACTGGCGCTGAGCTGCATGTTTCGCTCGGCCAGCTCTGCCAGTGTCTTGCTTGAGCTTTCAGGCAGATTAAGTACTTTCAGGTTCTGAAAACGATCCAGCTTCCCGGCCATCTGGTCCCACCAGGTCTCTGAGGTTCTGCCACCGTAGTTGATGAGGACAACGGATTGAGCTCGGCCACAGGCCTTGCGGATCCTTTTCTCATCAGGCTGACCCAGGTCAATCCAGAGTTCTATTTCGCCGCTGTAATTTTTCAGCCAGAGGTCGGGTTCGTCGTCTGTACTCAACCCTTTGGTGAATGACAGCTGTTCATCTGCAAACAGGCTAAAGGCCAATAGCCGGATCATCATTCTTTCATCATTTTCTGAAGGATGACGAGCAATGGTCAGGGTATGGTTTTGATAGTAGTGCCGATCCATATCTGCTATTTGCAGTTCGGCTTTGAAAATTGTGGCCTTGAGCGCCATTTCTACATCCGGTCTAAAAAAGTAGAGCACGACACTACAGGCTCTTATTCACCCCATCAAGCGACCCCGCCTGGAATTTTTACAGAGTGTCGGGCTTTTCGCTCTGCTATTTTTTGTCGGCGGACACTTTTTTTCGTCATGCTAATGCTGATTGCCTGGAGCTAATGAGAAAAGGCTGTACAGCGGAAAAAGAATCAATGAGATGTCGACGAGCTTTCTTTGTTCATTGTCGTACACATCGAAAACCGATATTTCAGGTTTTCGTAGCTGCCACATAAATCGAAGTGGCTTTGCTCGTTTTCAGGGTTAAGTAGTTTCAACCTTAAAAATAGCTTGTATCAGGTATTTAAAAACGAATAGTATTCGCGCTTATTGCCAAGTGTTAGCATCCTTATGTCCAGACAGCAGAAACGCATTCAAAGAGAGGCCGAGATTGTTGCTGCCACGCTTCTCCTGCTGGAAGAAAAAAGCTTTCTTGATCTGCGAATGTCCGATGTGGCCCAGGCCGCAGAATGTTCCATGGGAGCCATTTATTCTCATTTCTCCAGTAAAGAAGATCTGCTGCTCGGGTGCGCTTATGTTCTGACCCGACAAAAGATTCAGGTGCTTCATCGCATACTTGAGGCAGATCTGATCTCTCTTGAGAAAATGGTCATGATTTCACTCTGCATGTGGCAGATTAATCAGGATCGTCCTGAACATTTTGCACTCAGTCAGCTCGCCATGAATCCCAGTGTCTGGCAAAGGGCCTCATCCAATCGCAGTAATGCCATGAATGAACTGGGAAACTATATTGATGCTCAGCTCAAATCACTGGTGCGTTTGGCTCTGGTCGAGAACGGCTATGAAGATGTTTCTGATCAGTCGGTAGCGGAGCTGATGATGGGGCTCTGGGGGTTGTCCAGTGGTCTTTATCAAATCAAGGAGTCTGGCTTTGGTGTTTTCAATGCGGACTTTAGAGAAGACGACGGAGTTGATCTACACTTGGCGAATATTGAACGTTATCTGGCAGGTTGGCATCTTCATTCAGCCATACCCAGATCACGGCTTGGCCAGCTGGCCGAAGTCGTGAGTTCCTATACCGCTGTTGAAGCAGAATCCTGCTGATTTTTTATTAATCCCCTCTTGCAGGGGATTTTTTAGAACATTTTGCGAATAATATTCGGAATTTTGGGCGCTTTGTGCCTGAGAGGGAGAAGGTTTATGACATCGCCGTTCAGCCTGCAGAAAGGCCGGGCTTTAACAAAAAGAAATAAGTTGGGCTTTTCCCCACTTTTAATAAGCTCATTGGTTGCTGCAGTTCTGGCCCTTTCGGGTTGCTCTCAGCCACAGGAAGAGCAAAAAGAAATGATTCGTCCTGTGAAACTGTTTCAGGTCGAAGATTCTAATGCGGGCAATCTAAGACAATTCCCGGCCAAAGTGTATGCCAGTAAAGAGGCTGAAATTTCTTTTCGCATACCTGGAGAACTGGTTGAGTTCCCTGTCAAACAGGCAGAAGAAGTCAAGAAAGGGCAGTTGCTGGCCAAGTTGGATGATCGAGATATTCGTAATGAACTGGCTGCCCGTCAAGCGGATTATGATCTGGCAGAAACAGAAAACAACCGGATTCAATCACTGCGTAAGAAAAAGGTGGTGTCCCAGTCTGAGCTGGATAATTCCAATGCCAAGCTCAAGTCTGCCAAGGCAGCTCTGCAGTTGGCCAGCGACAAGCTGAAATACTCTGTACTCAAAGCGCCGTTTGATGGACGAGTTGCACAGACCCTGGTAGAAAATTATCAGTTTGTTCAGTCGCAGCAGACCATTCTTATCCTGCAGGGTAGCAATACTCTGGATGTCAGTATTCAGGTTCCTGAGAGTATTGTGTCCAATGTTCGGGAAAACGAAGTGGATTACAGCTATCAACCCATTGTCACTTTTGCCGGGAGATCTGGCACAGAATATAAGGCCAGTTACAAAGAGCATTCCACCAGGGTGACGCCGGGAACCCAGTCTTATGAAGTGGTATTCACCCTGCCTATCCCTGAGGATGTAACGGTGTATCCCGGTATGGGCGCCACCCTGATTCTGGATTTGTCGAAAGTGTCACCCAGAACCAATGCCGGGCAGCATTTTATTGTGCCTCTGTCGGCTGTTTTGAAAGATGATGCGACAGGCAAGGAACAGGTCTGGGTATACGATGAGCAGAATAACTCGGTGAATCCGGTGGAAGTCACCGTGGGCACTATTCTCCAATCGGGTATCGAAGTGACTTCAGGGCTCAAGGAAGGGGAACGCATTGTTTCTGCGGGCGTTAATCGCTTGCGTCCCGGCATGGCCGTCAAGCCACTGCAGCGTGAGCGGGGGCTGTGAGCATGAATATTGCGGAGTATTCGATTCGAAATAAAGTCATCAGCTGGATGTTTGTTGTCCTGCTGCTGATTGGTGGCACGATTTCCTTTTTTGGTCTGGGGCAGTTGGAATTTCCTGAGTTCCCGATTCCTCAGGCAATGGTGAATACGGCGTATCCAGGCGCTTCGCCCCAGCAGGTTGAAGAGGAAGTGACGCTGCCTCTGGAGCGGGCTATTCAGGAGCTGGAATACGTAAAAAACATCGACTCTGTTTCCAGTGCTGGTGTTTCCCAGATCATGGTGGAATTGAAAGATGAGTTTACCGCCAGTGATCAACCGCAAATCTGGGATGAACTGCGACGCAAGATTAATGATACCCAGTCGTCTATGCCGCCGGGCGTCTACCCTTCCATCGTCAATGACGACTTCAGTGATGTCTTTGGCATCATGTTGAACCTCAGTGGTCATGATTTTAATTATCGTGAGCTGGAAAATTATGGCGACTTTCTTCAACGGGAGCTTTCCCTGGTGGAAGGCGTCAAGAAAGTCAGTCTGGCTGGGACTGTGGACGAACAGGTTGTTATAGAAATATCGCAGGCCAAAGTAGCAGCACTGGGTGTAGATCCTGCCTTTATCTACAGTCTTATCCAAAATCAGAACGTGGTTTCTAATGCCGGAAAGATGTTTATTGATGGCTTCTCGGTGCGGATTCATCCCACCGGTGAATTCAAGGATATCAGTGAACTGAAACAGCTGGTGATCAGCACTCCGGGTACTACGGAGCTGATTTACCTGGGTGATATTGCTGATATTCATACCACTTTTGATGATACTCCGATGAACCTTTATCGGAGCAATGGTCAAAAAGCGATTTCTCTGGGTATCTCATTCGCCAAAGGCGTTAATGTCGTCGATATCGGTGAAGCGGTTAATGCTCGCCTGGCAGAGCTGGAGTCCAGCCGTCCCGTAGGTATCGATTTTACGGTGGTGTATGATCAGCCTGAAGTCGTTCGAGATTCTGTGAATGGCTTTCTGATCAGTCTTGCTGAAGCCATTGCCATCGTGATTGTCGTATTGCTGTTTGCCATGGGCTTGCGCTCTGGGCTGCTGATGGGAGGTATTCTGTTACTGACCATTCTGGGTACGTTTATCGGTATGAACATACTCGGCGTGGAGTTGCAGCTAATTTCGCTCGGGGCGTTAATCATAGCCCTGGGAATGCTGGTTGATAACGCGATTGTGGTCACAGAAGGGGTTCTGGTGGGCCTGCAAAGAGGGCTTTCACGCATGGAAGCCATCAAGCAGGTGGTGGTTCAGAATCAATGGCCTCTGTTGGGTGCCACGGTCATTGCCATTATTGCCTTTGCGCCCATTGGTTTGTCTCCGGATTCCACCGGTGACTTCATGGTCTCCTTGTTTCAGGTTCTGTTGCTCTCTCTGATGATCAGCTGGGTTCTGGCCATCACACTGACTCCCTTTTTCTGCAATATCATGTTCAAAGAACCTTCTGAAGCTATGGCAGGCACAGAAGTAGATCCATACAAAGGTGCCTTGTTTGTTTTCTATCGTGGGTTTCTGAACAAAGCCCTGAAGCACAGAATGATCTCTCTGGTACTAACCGTTGCTGCCCTGGTATTGGCCATTGCAGGGTTTGGTCATGTGAAACAGGCTTTCTTCCCGCCTTCTAATACTCCGATCTTTTTTGTTGATGTTTGGATGCAGGAAGGGACTGACATTCGTGAGACCGAAAAAGCCATTAAGCAGCTTGAGCAAGATGCCATGGCTTATGACGGTGTGGAAAATGTCACTTCAGTGATGGGTATGGGCGCTCAGCGCTTTATTCTGACTTATGCTCCGGAAAAGAGTTACAGCAGTTACGGACAACTGATTGTTGAAGTGGATGAGAGAGATCGGATCAAGGAGCTTATAGGGCCTATGGAAAAGGCCATGAATGCACAACACCCCGGTATCGAATTTAAATTCAAGCTTCTGCAAAACGGTCCTTCACCCGCCGCCAACATTGAAGCAAGGTTTTATGGTTCAGATCCGCAAGTGCTTAGGGATTTAGGTGCCAAAGCTGTGGCGATCATGGAAGAGGAGCCTTCAGCGGCGGATGTCAGGCAATCCTGGCGTGAGCAAGTCACCATTGCCCGGCCTCAGATTGATGAAGCAGCTGCACGCAGGAGTGGCATTTCCAAGCAAGCGCTTGATGATGCCTTACTGGTTAACTTTACTGGCAAACAAGTGGGTGTTTACAGAGATGGCAGCCACTTATTGTCCATCCTGGCCAGGGCACCTGAAGAGGAGCGTCTGAACGCTAACACTCTGACTGACCTTCAGGTCTGGAGTCAGGAGCGGAATGCCTTTGTGCCGGTCGCACAGGTGGTGAGCCGTTTTGAGTCGGAGACTGAAAACCCTCTGATTGTACGTCGTAACCTGAAGCGGGTGCTAACAGTGATGGCGGATGCCAAGCCCTTCACTGATGAAACCCCCGAATCGGTCCGACTAAAACTAAAGGAAAAAATTGAGTCTATTCCTCTGCCAGATGGATATAGCCTGGAATGGGGTGGAGAACATGAGATGTCCAGTGAAGCTCAGGGTAATGTCTTCAAGTCCTTGCCTATGGGTTACCTGATTATGTTTATCATTACGGTTTTCCTGTTCAGTACTATCCGACAGGCGCTGGCTATCTGGTTTACGGTGCCTCTGGGTGTTATTGGTGTGTCTGCAGGGTTACTGGCCCTGAACATGCCATTCACTTTCACCGCTTTGCTGGGGCTGTTGAGCCTCTCAGGTATGCTGATCAAGAACGGTATTGTGCTGGTGGAACAGATCAATATTGAGGAAGAGAAAACCGGTAATCTTGCCAAGTCGATAGTTGATGCGGCTGTCAGCAGGGTGCGTCCGGTTTGTATGGCAGCGCTGACAACCATGCTGGGTATGATTCCGCTGGTGTTTGATGCTTTCTTCAGCTCAATGGCCGTCACGATTATTTTTGGCCTGGGCTTTGCAACAGTGCTGACACTGATCGTATTGCCGGTCACTTATTCACTGCTTTATAAGGTTAAATACGACTGAGAAGGCACTGAGTCATTTTCTCAATGAGAGCCGTGACTTTTACTAGCACGGCTCTTTTTTTGTTTATAGTTTTTGCAAAGTGCATTTCAGTAGTTATTTCTGGATGGAGGTTAGATAGCAGGGAGAGTAATGGAGACCCTGCTATCTGGGTAGATGCTGTTAATTCTGGGTGATGGTGGGTTCGTGAATACTTTTGTCATTTCGAAGGGCATGATAGTAGAGGCTGTCAAATACCTCAGGATAATCGACTCCGGCAAACTCCAGAATTTCGGCCAGCTGGCGTGCAGTGTATCCCTGTCCCAATAAGGCACTTAAACTCTCTTCAAAATCTTCCCTTGAAGTCAAAAAAGCACGGTAGTAGGGACGATTGGATACATCGATTAAACCCTGAGTATAAGCCGGAATCAATTTCAGCATCGCGCTTTTCAACAGGTTGGGGTCGATCAGAGTACTTGATTCAACCCGGGTCAGAGATTCGGCCTGATGACAGGAGCGTCGTTTAGCTGGGTCACTGGATGGCTGAGGAGTCATCTTCTTGCAAGCCTTAATCTGTTGCTCCAGCTTTGGCATGATTTCTGTGGATTCCAGAAAGGGGGTGATCTGACCTGACAGACTTTTTTGACTCCATTCAGTCAGTTTGTTTTGCATACCATTTTTTATACTGACCAGCGTCTCTGGTCCAATACCTTCACGGCCCAGACGCATCATCCAGTCTGCCAGCAGTGACTCATTGATTTTTTCAACGGTGTGACCTGGTTCTGTCAGCATCTCTTTCAGGAAGGACAGGTAGAGGCTTCTGATTTGAAAACGATACCCTTCCGTTACCATGCCGCTGGGACTGCTTAGATAAGCATCTGCCATCATTCCATAACGAACCGCCGCAGACACCAGTGGCATGGGTGACTCATCAGTCAGTTCAGGTTGTATGGCGGATTCAATAGACAGTTCAGGTTGTAAAGGCTCAGCGGACAGCTCAGGTTCAATAGGTTCAACC
Organism: Endozoicomonas sp.; assembly: GCF_051008435.1. Classification (GTDB taxonomy): domain Bacteria; phylum Pseudomonadota; class Gammaproteobacteria; order Pseudomonadales; family Endozoicomonadaceae; genus Endozoicomonas_A. The sequence goes on from NZ_JBPCXO010000572.1 coordinate 9,792, forward strand.
GGTTTTTGATTAGCATGCAGGGCAGGTGATAAAACCAGGAGTGCAGAGAGTATGTAATTCTTCTTCATCAGGTCATCCAGTGATCAGTTGCAGGGGGAGAGTTAGATTTGTATCGGCAGATATGGGTATGGATGAGGCTTCTGAGCAGGGAATTTTTCTCCTTTTTCTGAAGGCTTTTTTCTGGACTGACCGTCTTAAAAAAATAAATGTATTTATTGTTTTCTTGTAAGTAGTGAACGAGTAGTGATCTTGTTGGTCTACGCTTTATCTGAGTTTTATAGCGTGTTCAAACAGGATTATGTGGTTAAAAAATAGAAATCGAATAGCCGGAATATCACTTCTGGCTCTGACATTGTTGCAGGCAGGCTGTGCAGGCAGAGACGCCCATCCCACTACTGTACGACAGTACGGAGATATAAATCGCTCCTGTGCAGCCCTGGAAAGCGAAATGGTATTTATTGAGGGGGAAATCAGCAGGTTGATGCCCAAAACCGATAAAACCGGAAAAAATGTCGCTTTGGGCGTGGCGGGTGTTTTCTTTTTGGTACCTTGGTTCTTTATGGATCTAAGTCAGGCAGAACAGATTGAAATTGATGCTTATCGCCAGCGTTATAACTATCTGCTGGGGCTGGCTCAGGATAAAAACTGTTCCAACCAGTCAAGAGTTCCCATTCCAGATTTTCGTGACCCCAGTGCCTTCCAGCAGCAGATGCAAATCCAGCAACAACAGAACATGCAGATGCAACAGCAGATGAATCAGCAGGAGCTGCAAAAAATACAAATGGAACAGATGAAGCGTAACTATTCAGCCCCCTCAAAATAGGCTGGATTTTTCAGAGTTTTGTGCCATTTTCTACTAAACCTTTCTCTTTACTCTCAGTCATGACTCATATTGCACCCGATATACAGACCCGCGTCGTATT
>NZ_JBPCXO010000573.1:0-15059 GCF_051008435.1 Endozoicomonas sp.
GTCCAGGTGCTATCACCGTTATCCGTCAGAGTGCCATGACTTCCATTGTCGAGTGTCAGCGCGGTAATGCTCAGACTGTCTCCATCCACATCGGAGCTATTGGCCAGCAGTTGTGCCTGGGTGATTACCAGATCCGTATCTTCGTTGCTGCTTCCCAGATCTGTATTACCAGCTACAGGCGCGTCATCGATAGTCTGAATGACAAAATCGATTGACTGGGAAGTGGTCGCTGTATCTCCGGAAGATTCTGTAGCCATGGCAGAGATCGTAACGGAAACAGTTCCATTTGCATTCGCTGCAGGAGTCATTGTCAACTGGGTCATATCCCAGCTGGAAATATCTATAGAAGAACCGTCTGAAGTGACAGAGTTGGATCCATCTCCCAACACATAACCGGAAGGAACACCAGTCACTGCAACTGAAGATAGATTTTCTGAACCATCGCTATCGGTTAGCCCTGCGGATAGCTCAAAGCTCGTAGATGTATCTTCATCAATCGTAATGCTGTTCAGCTTATTGATTGTTACATCATCAAACAATGCACCATGATCATCAAAAGCACCGGATGTTTCTCTGATTTCCAACTGCCCGGAAGTATTCCCATCGGCTGGCAATTTAAAGGTCAGTGTTTCCCAAGAAGAAGTAGGTGTTATGGTCTGAAGTATCTCACCATTCCAGACTACTTCGAATTCATCCGTTCCTAAGCTGTCAGGACGAACCCGGGTAGCAAATGACACTTCGTGATCAAAACCTTCACTGGTATCTACTGTATAACGGATTGCATCATTTACAGTTGCGGCACTAGCCTCTGAATCATCCAGATCCATAATGTTGCCATTACCGCCTGAAGCATCGGTTACGCCATAGACACTAGCCTGATTAATTTCAGGAGCATTCTCTGAAGACCAGCCACTGGCCAGACCATCACTCTCAAAATCCATGGAAGAAATGGTGGTGCTATTCGCTACTGAGAGACTAGGTGCATCAGCAACACCACTGACCGCTATATCAGCCTGCCCTGAAACTGTTGCCTGCCCATCACTGATATCAAACAACATTACGGATGAGCCAGACCAGTCCTCTAAAGGGGACACAGTCCAGGTACCATCACCATTATCCGCAACCGACACCGAACCTGAATCAATACGAACATTACTGACTGATAATGTATCTACATCCACATCAGAAGCATTGGCCAGTAACTCTGCTTCTGTCACTACAAAACTTTGATCCTCATCCGTGCTTAGAGACAATGCCGAACCAGATTCTGGTCCATCATTGACTGCTGTTACATCAACGGTTGCTGTCGCAGTCTGATTATCACTAGCATTACCATCAGATACCGTAAAATTTAACGCAACATCGTTGCCATTGAAATTGGCGGTCGGAGTATACGACCATGTACCATTTCCATTGTCAGTAATTGCACCATGTGTGTCATTAGCCAGAGATAAGTTGGTGACGCTTAAACTATCACCTGCATCAACATCGGAAGAATTGGCGAGTAGTTGGGCTTCTGTAATTAAAAGGCTGGTGTCTTCTGCACTGCTTCCAAGATCAACACCTGCAACATCTGGAGCATCCTGAACGGGCTGCAAGTCAACCCGAATAGATTGACTCACTGTTTCTACATCTCCGCCAGATGACTCAGTTGCCGTTGCTGACAAAGTCAGAGTAAAGTCAGTTTCATGATTGGATACTGGACTCAAAGTAATGTTTGCAAGATTCCACCCTGCCACATCAACTTCATTGCCATCCGTTGTTACAGAATGACTGCCATCTGCTAAACCAAAGCCCGCTGGGATGCCACTCAGAGCTACCACCATCGTTTCCGAGCCATCACTGTCATTCAAGGAGGCACTTAAGTCCAGAGCAATACGACTGTCCTCATTACTGGAAATCGCCTTGTCATAAGCTGGATCAACACTTTCATCTGCGCCAAACCGGGTCACAGTGATCTCATCCAGTAATGGACCTACCCCGTCATTTTGTCCTGCAACTTCTCTTATAGTTAGCTGGGTGCTACTTTGCTCTGTATCCGGCAGAGACACTTTTACTTCACCCCAACTGGTTCCAGGGTCAATAGTCTGTATTACCTGGCCATTCCAGACTACTTCAATCTCATCCGTGCCATCGTAACTGCCACGCTGTTTCACCCAGAGGGAAACTTCGTGATCATGGCCTTGACTGGTATCTACTGAGTAATAAAATGCATCAGGGCTGTTACTACTGCCTTCAGCATCTAACTCTACCACTCGTGTACCGTTACGGGAGCTGCCTACAGGACCCCCACTTTCATGACTTTCAACGCTATTTTCTGATGTCCAACCTGAAGCCAGTCCACCGTTAAAATCCATTTGAGAGATAACCGTTGATCCATGAACCTCAAGAGTGGGTGTGTCGGCATCTGGAGTAACAGTCAAATCAGCCTGACTGCTGACAGTGGCATTACCATCAGAAATATCAAAATCAATCTGTGCATTGCCTGACCAATTGCTATTCGGTGTCACTGTCCAGGTACTATCACCATTATCAACTACGGAAACCTGACCACTAGCAACAGTTACATTACTCACTGAAAGGGTGTCATTGTCTGCATCTGTAGTGTTAACCAGTAACTCCGATTCTGTGAGTGTGAAACTGACATCTTCGTTTGAAGACTTGGAAACATCGGAGCTCACTATCGGAGCATCATTGGCATCAACAATATTAAGAGTGAAGGCCTCGTCAACTGAAGCTCCTGAAGTATCTGTAGAAGTTACTGTCAAATTAACGGTGCTTTCAGACTCATGATTCAGACTTATTCCATCTTTCAGTTTGAGTTGACCATCTACAACTTCAAAACGATTATCACTTAACGTATAAGTATGAGAGTCTCCTGCGTCGTTATCTGACGTAGAAATTGCTCCTACAACCGCTCCTGCAGAGTTTTCAGAGACGGTTGTTGAGTCGAGTGAAACACTGTCTGGTGTGTCATTGATTGCCGCTACCGATAGACTGAAATCCGCTGAATGACTGCTTTGTCCATCCGATGCAGTCACTCTAACAACGATATCTCCTATATCACTGTCATCTGGGGTACCACTGAATGTTCTGCTTTGGTCATCAAATGAAAGCCAGGCTGGCAATGGATCACCATTGGCAAGTGAAGCCGTGAGTGATAAGACATCGCCTGCATCTACGTCCACAAATGCATCTGCGGCTAGCGTATAGGTGAATGATAATTCTTCATTAATAGCCTGATCTGCTGGCGCATTCAGATACTCAGACTGAGCTGGACCAGAGCCAGACGGTGTAAAGTTTGAATCTTTGGTTAGAACAACCTTATCTACAGACAAACCTGCTTCGCGTAGCCAGAGATTAACTTGATGCTGACCGGCCTCATCAATAGTGATCGTTGAATGACCACTGCTTGACCAATTGTTTGAATGACCAAAATTTGTAAAACCCCGGTTAGTATGGTTATAGTCTCCATCCACCCCAATATGAAGACTGTCTCCACCACCATTCATAATCTGGCCTTTCATCCAGACATAGTAGGTTCCGGGACTGTCAAAGTTGATTTCATAAGTCAGTTCAGGGCTATTTCCTTCAGTATCATCACCTGTGCGCCACATTCCGTTAGACGCTGTAGCCACTTTTTCTCCGCCTGATGAACCACCATCAGCAATGGTGCTCCAGCTACTGCCCTCTCTGGAAACACTGCTGTGGAAGTTTTCCGCCTCAATTGAAACAAGACCACCTGATTCCTGAAAGACCTGGATAGGACCATCATTTACATTGGTGACATCTAGATTGAACTGCGCTTCAGTATTTAAACCATCAGGGTCGGTAGCCGTTACTTTTAGATTGAGAGTTCCGACGTTCTCATTATCTGGCGCACCAGAAAAGGTTCTTGAATCAGAATTGAATGTAAGCCAATCTGGCAATGCACTCCCGTCAGCTAACGTTGCCGTGTAATTAAGGCTGTCACCATCAACGTCCGAGAAGGTATTTAATGGCACCTGGAAGGTAAGTTGAGAATCTTCAGCAACACTTTGATTGACGATATTATTGGCCACTACCGGGGCCTCATTAACATCATTGAGTGTGACAGTGAGATTCACGGGAGCGGAAACAAATGTTCCGTCTGACGCAGTAACCTGGATGGTATGAGAAGCTGAAGCCTCATAATCAATAGCCGCTTCACCTGCTGCAGTAAGAGTCACTTCACCTGTACTGCTGTTGATCGCAAAGTAGCCATTATCATTTCCCCCTGAAATGGCATAGGCTACCGGATTGGGACCATCCACATCTGTGTGAGAGACTGAACCTGCTGCAGTACCTTCAGAGCTGCCTTCATCAATGCCCTGTCCAGTTGCTATAGCAGTAGGCGCATTGGTATTCAGAAGAACAATATCTCCACCAGCTGGATCAAAAGTGATCTGGATGTCATCCAGCTGAACCTTGATGGGTTCATCGATCACTGATTTTCCACCTAGCTTGGCGATTGCTTGACTGTATGTGAATGTACCCTGTCCAGTCTTGTCGAAATAAACGTAATTACTATCTACATTCAGATAATCTGCGAGGTCGTTATAGTCAAAGCTGTCAGAGACGAATGCACTGACATCCAGAATATCATGTTGATCACTGGTTGATTTGAAATCCCAGAGCGTATCAACTTCATCATCATCTGCCAGGATAAACGTGTCATCTCCAGCCCCTCCGGAAATAAAGTCACGACCTGCGCCACCCGATAAAATATCATCGTCTGAGCCGCCATCCAGATAGTCTCGACCGACTCCCCCTTTTAGGGTGTCAGCACCATCTCTACCATATAAATCCAGACGTTGAGCTTCACTGGAATCGTAGGCTCCACTGCTTTTGTTATAGCCACCGGATGTATCAGTAAAGCCAGACCCATCCAGTACATCATCACTATCGCCACCAATTGCTTTTTCAATACCAGATGCGTGCATATCCAGTGTGACAGATTGCCCACTACTCTCTTTTATTCGGGCCGTGTCAAAACCGACACCCCCTTCTACTGCACCACTCGTGAGGTCGAGGTTATCGACGTAAAGCTTGTCATTGCCTTCACCACCATAGAGAAAATCTGCACTTTTTGTACTGGCAAGAGCATCACCATCCAGCACATCATCACCCGCATTACCATAAAGAGTGTCACTACCTTCACCGGCTTTCATCTTATCAGCAGTACTATCACCCTGAATGGAACTGATCGCCTCACTCCTGTTAAGCTCCAGACCTGATCCATCTGCAAGCTTGATACGAACGATGTTATCAATGTCCGATCTCTCACCGAATCGAGCCAACTGACTCTCTTCATTGAAATGAGCTTTACCAGAAGTATCAATAAAGACACCTTCATCAGTAACTTTCACATAAGAATGAATATTTTGTGCAGTCACACTTTCGGGCAGAACTTCTTTCAGATCGAGAATATCTCTATCACCACTCTTACTGGTAAAGTCATAGAGCATATCTGATTTGATTTCGTCAGTGCTTGACTCCAGGGACAACGCATATTCATCTTCACCAGAACCACCGATTAACAGGTTTCGGCCTTTACCAGCTTCGATACGGTCATTACCCTCACCACCATCTAGTAAAGTTCCGTCATCGTTACCACGTAAAGTATCACGACCCTTACCACCAAATAGCTCAACAGCATGGTCAGCTTCGTTCGCTTTTTGTGAACTGCCCCTTTCCGATACACTGGAAGCATCCAGCAGTTCATCACCTTCACCACCTAGCGCATGCGTTAGATCATGTTCATCCAGTTTGAAGTGAAAACGCTGCCCATCTTTACTGTTCAGGAACGCTCGCTTCCCACCACCCGCTTGATCAAATAAATCAAGACGCTGACTTAATGCTTCAGTGGAAAGAAATGGATTGTCATCCGTCAGCTCAATTCCTGCAGATTGCGTCCAATCAAACTGAACAACTGTTTCTTCGGAAATTTGTATGGAAATCTCATCACTGAAGACAGGATTGTCATTAGAAAAAACAGCTACCAGATCTTCGGATGAAAATTCACCTTCACCCTCGCTATCAATGTATACACCATCTTCAGTCACATTCAGGAAGTTAGAAATATTTTCAGCGGTGACTCCAGAAGGCAGAAGTGCACTTATATCGATAACATCCTGTTGCTCGTTATTGGAAATAAACTTCAAAGTCTCAACAGATTCTGAATCTGCCAGTACATAGTGGTCACTCCCCTCACCGCCATCATAAAAATCAGCACCAGCCCCACCATTGAGAACATCATCTCCGGCCAGCCCCATCAAATTATCAGCCTGGGCAGTCCCCATTATCGTGTCTGCCATTGCAGTACCAGCAATATCATTCAAAGATGCTGATGCAAGCTCACTCTCCGAAATACCGACAATAGAAGTATCTGCATTACTGTAACGATCAAATTGAATGATGGAAGTATCGGCTATCTGGACTGCAATAATTGCATTTAAAGGCGGATTATTGGCGGCAAAACGGGCAATCTGGTTTTCAGTTGAAAACTGCCCTTGACCGGCAGGGTCGAGATAAACTCCCTTATCGGTTACTTTCAGATAACTCTTAAGGTTACCGGAGTTCACACTCCCCGATACAAGTTCACTGATATCCAGGATATCTTGCTGAGTGTTTGATGACTTGAAGTGAAGTGTATCAATGGCGTCGTCTGAAAGGACATAACGGTCATTCCCAGCACCGCCGTTATAAACGTCAGCTCCCAGCCCACCATCCAAAGTGTCATCACCTTGCATTCCAAACAGGTGATCAGCTCCATCTGTTCCATGTAACTCATCAGAAGATTGGCTACCGAAAATGGGCCTATTACCAGAATTTCCTTCCATAGATACTTCCCTTTACCTATAAATCTTTTTAATTCCCTAAAGATATATAAACAGGAATAGCGCGAACTAGACCTGAAATTCAGATTAGATCGCCTGAAAAAGGGTCTGCATAATAGATAGGAATATAAAAGAGGGGGCTTTGAAACGAATTGGCTTATGAGTATGAATTTTTGGTATTTTTAACGGCTTATCCCGGATAAGTGCACTTTATCCGGGAGTCTTGATACTACTAATGTCTGATGCTGAAAGTTAGCGCCTAAGGCAAATCGAGATTTGACTGCCTGTAAATCCTCTCTGCGCCAAAAACCGGTATTGCTTAGACTTTTCTTTGGTTCCCTGAGGTAGCTCATCGCCAAACTTTCGTCTTCTCAGTGATTTTGCTATTTCCAGCCAGATATCATCATCTACAGGCAGAAACTCTGATACAAGCTCATCATTCAATCCTTTCCTGCGCAGCTCAGAACGTATTCTAACCGGTCCATAACCTTTAGCTGATCTTGAACGGATATAGCTCTCCAGAAAACGCTCATCACTTTGAAGACCTTCTTCTTTTAACTGTTCAAGGACAGGGACCGGGTCAGCATAAGAGTATCGATAAACCAGCTTTTCACGAAGTTCATGAAAGCTGTGTTCACGACGTGCCAGCAAGTCCATGGCAGCACGCCGGATATCTTTATCAGAAACTTCCAAAACTTATTCCGTCAGAAGCTCATCCTGAACCTTTTCTTCTGATTTTTCAGGCTCTGGTTCATTGGAGCTCAGCAACTCCGAGCGAATCTGCGCTTCAATCTCTTCGGCAATCTTAGGATTATCTGTCAGATACTGAGCAGCATTGGCCTTACCCTGACCAATTTTCGTCCCTTTATAGGAGTACCAGGCACCTGACTTCTCAACCAGCTTCTGCTTGACACCCAGATCGATTACTTCACCCATATGGTAAATACCCTGACCATAAAGGATCTGGAACTCAGCCTGACGGAAAGGAGGAGAAACCTTGTTTTTGACAACCTTGACCCGAGTCTCATTACCAATAATCTCATCACCCTGCTTAACCGCACCGGTTCTCCGAATATCCAAACGAACGGATGAATAAAACTTAAGTGCATTACCACCGGTTGTGGTTTCAGGGTTACCAAACATGACACCAATTTTCATACGAATCTGGTTAATAAAGATCACCAGACAGTTTGCCTGTTTGATAGAGCCAGTAATCTTTCGCATGGCCTGAGACATCAAACGAGCCTGGAGACCCACATGGGAGTCACCCATATCACCTTCAATTTCTGCCTTGGGTACAAGGGCTGCAACAGAGTCCACAACAATCACATCAACAGCACCTGAGCGGACCAGCATATCGGTAATTTCAAGTGCCTGCTCACCGGTATCGGGCTGTGTAACATAGAGGTCGTCAACATCGACCCCCAATTTGCCAGCGTAAAGAGGATCAAGTGCATGCTCGGCATCAACAAACGCACAGGTCGCACCCTGCTTTTGGGCTTCTGCGATCACACTGAGTGTTAATGTTGTTTTGCCTGAGGATTCAGGACCAAAAATCTCAACCACTCGACCTTTTGGAAGGCCGCCTATACCCAGAGCAATATCCAGTTGCAGAGAACCCGTAGAGATGGCCGGGATTGCTTCCTGCTTCTGGTCACCCATGCGCATGACCGTACCTTTACCAAACTGTCGGTCAATCTGGCCCAGGGCCGCCGCCAGTGCTTTCTTTCTGTTATCATCCATTGTTCAGATCCACCTTTAAGTGCTGGCCACTCGTTTAAATTAAACTTAAACATTAAAAACTTCAGATACTGTATATTTAAACACTATCTGTATATTTGTCCAGTATTTATCTGGAAATTGCATCGACTACTTTAATCAGACCATCAAGAGCTGCCTCAACAGCTTGCTTTCTAACCCGCTCCCGATCTCCCGAGAAATGAAAAACTTCAGTAATGACCTGATTATCAAAGCACCAGCCAATCCAGACAGTCCCCACCGGTTTATCTTCGGTTCCCCCTTCAGGACCAGCAATTCCTGAAATAGAAACACTCAGAGGCACTGAAAGATGCCTGACTACGCCTAACGCCATACTTTCCACAACAGGCTGACTCACCGCTCCATAGCGATCAAGTAGAGCAATAGGAACATCCAGAAATTTTTGTTTCATCGCATTGGAATAGCTGATGATAGCGCCTTCAAACCAGGATGAACTACCAGCAACAGAAGTAAACACCTGACTGAGCCAACCGCCTGTACAGGACTCTGCCGTAGCAACTCTCAAATTTCCAGCCTGGAGTTTCCCGGCCAGCTGCTCCAGCTTTTTGTCAAAATCTCCCGACATCAATCTTGCCTCTGACATATGCAGAAAAGTCTTTTCTGATTCGGTGAAGGAATACTCTCAACAGCTTATAGCTGCCTGATGGCTAAAGATAAACCATTGCCCCCATGAAAACAGCCCGCTTTTCATAGTAAAATGACAGATTGTTTATCAGCAACCTGAATTCAAGGCTTACCCTCATCTATGAGCCAGAGCAAAGCAACCCAAAGTCAGCATACACCCATGATGCAGCAATACTTACGCATCAAACAGCAGAACCGGGAACACCTGGTATTTTATCGCATGGGTGACTTTTACGAGCTGTTCTATGACGATGCCCGTAAAGCTGCCGAGCTACTGGATATCACATTGACTACCCGGGGACAGTCAGCCGGAGAGCCTATCCCCATGTCTGGGATACCTTATCATGCAGCTGAAGGCTACCTTGCTCGTCTGGTGCGACTTCGTGTCTCTGTAGCTATATGTGAGCAAGTTGGAGACCCTGCTACATCCAAAGGCCCCGTTGAAAGAAAGGTAGTCAGAATCCTGACCCCCGGAACGGTGAGTGATGAAGCGCTTCTGGATGAACGTCAAGACAACCTGCTGACCGCATTGAGCCGTTCAGAAGAGCAATACGGTATAGCGTCACTGGACATCAGTAGTGGTCAGTTTACTGCTGTAGAAGTCACCGGGGAAGAAGCCCTGATGGCAGAAATTGAGCGTATCAGCCCTGCTGAAATTCTTGTGAATGATAGTTTTGAATGGTCACCTCAGATTGTTAAACGCCCAGGCACGAGTAAACGCCCGCCCTGGGATTTTGACCGTGATAGCGCCTATGAAGGTTTAACACGACAGTTTCAAACAAAAAATCTGCAGGGATTCGGTTGCGAGTCACTGACAACCGGCCTCGAGGCAGCGGGTTGTCTTTTACAATATGCCAAGGAAACCCAAAGAACTGCCCTGCCCCACATCCGAAGTATTCAGCAGGAAGCTCGGGAAGAAAGTGTAGTACTTGACGCTGCCAGCCGTAAAAACCTGGAGTTAACCCAAAATCTCAACGGTGGCAGAGATCACACACTTTTATCAGTACTGGATAAAACAGCTACAGCCATGGGCAGTCGGTTACTTTCAAGATGGCTGAATCGTCCCCTGAGAAATCTTCAGAAACTACAGAAACGCCAATCCATTATTTCAACAATAAAATCGGGGTATTATTTTGAGCAGATTCAACCGCTGCTTCGAGGCATTGGCGACATTGAACGTATTCTTGCCAGAGTAGCTTTAAAATCTGCTCGTCCAAGAGACTTGGCTCGCCTGAGAGATGCACTGAACCATTTACCTGAACTGCAAAGCATTCTCCACACTATCGACAACGAAGATATTCATAAGCTGGCTGAAGCCATCAGTGAGCACCCTAAGATTGCCGATTTGTTAAGTGGAGCCATTATCGAGAATCCACCTGTCATCATAAGAGACGGTGGTGTCATTGCAGAGGGTTATGATTCAGACTTGGATGAGTTTCGTGCTCTTAGTCAGAATGCTGGAGACTACCTCATTGAGCTTGAGAAAAGAGAAAAAGATAGAACAAAATTATCAAGCCTGAAAGTCGGTTTTAATAGGGTACACGGGTATTACATAGAGCTCAGTCGCAGAGAATCCGATGACGCCCCTGTCGACTATATACGTCGACAGACTTTAAAAAATACAGAACGATTTATTATACCAGAATTAAAAGAATTCGAAGATAAAGCACTTTCCAGTAAAAGCAGAGCATTAGCCAGAGAAAAAGCCCTGTACGATGAGCTTCTGGAAAAACTTCTGGAAGTACTGGGCCCTCTTCAGGAAACCGCCATGAGTCTCTCCGAACTGGATGTACTCAACAACTTATCGGAAAGAGCCGAAACTTTGAACTTCTGTCAGCCAGAGTTCAGCTCCTCTCCCGGAGTCCACATCGAAGGTGGACGCCATCCCGTTGTAGAACAAGTGCTTACTGAGCCCTTTGTCGCCAACAATGTAGCTTTGCACACCACAAGAAGAATGCTTGTCATCACCGGTCCGAATATGGGTGGTAAATCCACCTACATGAGACAAACAGCGCTGATCGTTTTATTGGCTCATGTAGGCAGTTTTGTCCCTGCCAGTCAGGCAAAAATGGGGCTGGTAGACAGAATCTTCACTCGCATAGGCTCATCTGATGACCTCGCAGGCGGCCGATCCACGTTTATGGTGGAGATGACCGAAACTGCCAACATTCTTCATAATGCTACTGCAAACAGTCTGGTATTGATGGATGAAATCGGCCGGGGGACCAGCACCTTCGATGGGTTATCACTGGCCTGGGCCTGTGCCCATCACCTGGCTGATACGGTCAAGGCATTCACATTGTTTGCCACTCACTACTTTGAGCTAACACAATTGCCTGATGAATGCAGCTCTGTTGCCAACGTCCATCTGAATGCCACAGAACACGACGATAGAATTGTATTTCTTCATTCAGTCCAAGATGGCCCTGCCAGCCAAAGTTACGGTTTACAGGTTGCACAGTTAGCCGGTGTCCCTAGAAACGTCGTCACCCAAGCACGATCCAGACTGCAACAGCTTGAGGACGGCTCGTCTGACCAGACTATGCTGCAAACCTCAAACCACGCTAAAACTGTGTGCAACGAGAATCCGGTTCAGGCAGATATGTTTACAGCTTCACAGCCAAATCCAGCAGTGGATGCCCTCAAGGAACTCGATCCCGACGCCTTATCACCCAAGCAAGCACTTGATCTGCTTTATGATTTGAAGTCATTGGCGCAGGGAGCCTGACAGAAAATAGAGCCCTTAGCCTAAAGACCAGAAAAAGCGCTAGCCATAAGCGTTATAAAAAGCTCCACTGAATGGGTGCAAACAGGTCAACTATTCGTACCCTTCAGTGAAAAAGCTGGCTCGCTCTGCTGAGCTTTATGCTTGCGGGTAATTCTCGGTCAGGCTCCATGCAAAACTGACTATGCTCATAACTGCTTGAACTACTACCTTAGAAACAATACTGGTAGACTTGTCGCCTCGACTGATTGCACAGAGTGCAAATCAGTCAGGAATAAGCGAGTAGAAATGTCATTCCTGATGGTGACATTTCATAAATGTATTGTGACTGACTTATCATCAGCCAGAACAAACGGAGTGTAACCATCATGACTTTCGTAGTGGGTGAAAACTGCATCAAGTGCAAATACACCGATTGCGTGGAAGTGTGTCCCGTAGATTGTTTTTACGAAGGACCCAACTTTCTGGTTATCCACCCGGACGAATGTATCGACTGCGCCCTCTGTGAGCCAGAGTGCCCGGCCAATGCTATCTTCTCCGAGGATGAGGTACCGGAAGATCAGCAAGAGTTTATTGAACTCAATGCAGTACTCGCTGACGTCTGGGAAAACATTACAGAAAAAACAGACGCACTCCCTGACGCTGAAAAATGGGATGGTGTGAAAGGTAAACTGGAACACCTTGAACGCTAGATTCGGAAGATCTCTGCGTGAATGAGGAAGATGAAAGAACACCATTGAAACTCATTTTCAATGGTCAGTTCACTATCCTCTTTCTAAAAAAAAGCCATGACCCCAGGATCATGGCTTTTTTATTGAGTGAAGTACGCTATTAGCTAAACAGAGATTCTCCAGACAACCCTTGTTTCTCGAGGATAGAGCGCAAGCGCTTCAATGCCTCGACCTGTATTTGCCTAACCCGCTCTCTTGTCAGACCAATCTCTTTACCAACTTCTTCCAGAGTACTGGTTTCATAGCCTCTCAAACCAAACCTTCTGGCAACGACTTCGCGCTGCTTTTCAGAAAGCTCACCGAGCCACTTATCCAGACTGTCGTTGAGATCAAGATCCTGAAGCAGCTCTGCTGGATCAGACTCTTTTTCATCAGAGATGGTATCAAGAATTGATTTATCCGAATCAGGACCCAGAGGCGTATCAACAGAAGTGACACGCTCATTGAGGCCCAGCATTCTTTTAACATCGTCTACGGGCTTATCCAGTAACTGAGCAATCTCTTCAGGTGTTGGATCATGATCCAACTTCTGAGTTAGCTCACGAGCTGCTCTGAGATAAACGTTCAACTCTTTGACAACATGAATCGGCAGACGAATGGTGCGCGTCTGGTTCATAATTGCCCGTTCAATTGTCTGACGAATCCACCAGGTAGCATACGTTGAAAAACGGAATCCACGCTCTGGATCAAATTTTTCAACCGCTCTGATTAAGCCCAGATTCCCTTCTTCAATCAAATCAAGAAGTGTCAGGCCCCGGTTGACATAACGTCTCGAGATCTTTACCACAAGCCGCAGGTTACTTTCAATCATTCGACGCCGGCCAGCCTCAACTCCCCGACGTGCAAGACGGGCATAGTGTACTTCTTCCTCTGGTGTCAACAGAGGCGAAAAGCCAATCTCATTGAGGTAAAGCTGTGTAGCATCAATTGATTTATAAAAGCCATCGTCATCTCGACGGGCTCTACTGTAATCTGACGCACTGGGTGTTAAAGGCTGTGCTGGTGCTGGTGCTGGTTCTTTTTCTTCGACTTCTTCATTAAGATCAGAATCCAACGCCACTTCAACTTCACCCTTTCCCTGGGTATGTTCCTCAGCAGTACTACTTTGCTCTGAGTTTTCCCTCTTCGCTGCCATAAGAGTCAGTCCTATCCGAAAGCCCCACTGTCTGTCGAACAACCAACTGATAGTTGGATCGACACCCGTGAGATCCCTCTACCGACACCGCAAAATGAAATTAGCGTTTAGGCAGGAATCGCATTGGGTCGACCGGTTTGCCATTATGCCGAATTTCAAAATGCAGCTTAGGCTCTGTCGTTCCTGTAGAACCTATTTCGGCTATCTTCTGGCCTGCTTTAACTGAGTCTCCTTCACGCACAAGCAATTCCTTATTATGAGCGTAAGCGCTCAGATAGCTATTGTTATGTTTCATAATGATCAGCTTGCCATAGCCAGCCAACTCACTACCGGCGTAGACCACATCACCTGTGGCAGCCGCACTTACAGGCTCTCCCATATTGCCTCTGATATCAATCCCTTTATTTAACCCATTCGTGTTGCTGTATACCTGTACCACTTTGCCTTGGGCCGGCCAGTGCCAACTAAAAATATTGGATGATTGTTCTACTTTCTGATTATTTTTAACGGGTTGTTTTTTAACCACTACAGGTTTAGTGGCATTTGAAGAAGTGTTTCTTGCAGGACGTGAAGAACGAGACACATACCTGGAAGCAGTCAGATTGACATGCTGACCCGGAAAGATGGTATAAGGCGGGCGAATGCCATTAATAGCAGCTAACTCTTTGTAATCTCTACTATAAAGCCATGCTATAGAAAAAAGACTTTCGCCATGACGAACGATATGACTACCATTACTCACCTTTGGCGGCAGCCTGAGCTCTTTGACCTGAACAGAGGAAGGGTCATGAGAACAACCCGAAAGCAGCAGAAATATTGTTATCAAACCAAATATTCTTGAGCAAACACTCAAATTAAAATTATGCCCAAGATGAACACCTATCATCCACTCTGCTCCATACCTATCCCCAGAGGCGCGCCTCAACATATAATATATTAGGATATATTTAAATTTCCTTAATCTAAAAAAATATATCAAAGCAAATATCATCACCTATATTTTAGTGCCGTTTAACGGCATTTCGTAGATTATACCTTCGTACCAATAGTAAGTTCAGCGACATGACAAAAAGATCAAAAAAATGGGGCTTTTACAGGTTGGCTGATGAAAAGTGAGGGGTTGCAACAGAAATAGCCTTCAGGAGACGATTGATTTGTAAGGATCAAAATTTCTGAAGGATCAGACATGTGTGCAACACCCTCACTAC
>NZ_JBPCXO010000574.1:0-3311 GCF_051008435.1 Endozoicomonas sp.
CCCCTCTCTAAGAGAAAGACCGATTGACTGATGCCATTCGCACAAGCGCCCACACGAATTGTCTGATTGTTTGTTAAAGAACTGGATTAAAACCGGAAGGTTTCAATCGGCTGATTCAGCGTCTGGCACTGTTCAGCGAGGCGCTCATCATACCGTGGCGCCGGTTGTTGTCAAGCGCTTGTTTCGAGAAGAGAAACGAAAGACTTGAAAACATCGCTGAACATTCTACCTATTCGATAGAAACCTCGTTCAGCGAGGTGTGCATAACTGCACTCACCAAGACATCTGCCAACAACTGCAATACACTGCTCTTGCAATGGCAACCTGGCTACCGACTCGGTACATCTCAGCCCCGATCGATGGACATAGATTACTCTTGAAGCTGCCTTTTCCGAAAGATCGGATTACACCTATTTTTATGCGACAGATACCTTAAAGGCCTTGTTACTCAAGGCTTTCAGACATATAAGACATCACGCTGATAATTAACTGGAATTAGTCACTCTTTATAAAAGGGGGCATAATCGCTTCCCACTCCTCCTTTGTTAGATCAGTACTTATCTATGTCTATCGAAAACACTCTGCATGAACGCAATGATTCCAGGTGCGAGCTCTGCTCTTCTGATGAAGACCTATCTATATATGCAGTACCTGACTCACCCAACTCCTCCGCAGAAAGTCATGTATTACTCTGTAGCACCTGCCTAAGCCAGATTAATCATTCCAATAAAATAAACTCCAATCACTGGCGCTGCCTTAATGACAGCATGTGGAGTCAGGTTCCTGCTGTTCAGGTCATGGCGTGGCGTATGCTCAACCAACTCTCATCTGAACCTTGGGCTCAGGATCTGTTGGATATGATGTATCTCGAAGATGATGTAAAGGAATGGGCAGAAGCAGGCCTTTCTGATGAAGAAGACTCAACTCCTACCTTCGACAGCAATGGTTCTCGTCTGGAACCGGGCGATACGGTTACACTGATCAAGGATCTTGATGTTAAAGGTGCTGGGTTTACAGCTAAACGCGGAACAACCGTAAAGAACATTTCCCTAACCAGTAATCCAGAACATATAGAAGGTCGAGTCAACGGGGTAAGAATTGTTCTGGTCAGCAAATTCCTTAAAAAAGCCTAATAGATGACAGCTATAGTCCGACATGGGCTATAGCTTGGCTATTCTTAATAGCAGCAATCACAAGGAATGTGGCTATGGCTGGGGGCGTCACGACAGGCGGATTTCCAACTGACTATGCATTGGGTCCAAAAGAGACTGAAGTTGACCGGTTCCTTATTCGCCAGGCTTTTACCAGGAAAGTTGAACTTCGCCCCGTACAAGAATCTTATATAAAACTTCAACCTAAACAGACTTTTCTGACAGACAAAGAACTCCAGATAAAACCACTGAAGGAGCGAAGTTTTGAAAAACGGGAAGTCGAAAACCAGATACCAAGACCCGAGAATAACAAAGAAAGCATTCCTGCCTCCCCTCCTCCTGTCAGGCCCAAACCCAAAGTAGATCGACGATCGATAGACTTGGATAAGAATCCATTCCTTAAATCTGATCACCGGGTTTTGAATAAGAAAGAGCTCGAAAGCCCACCCCAATCAAGGAGAGGCAGCTTCCAGGCGCTAGCCAAAAAAGCCGTAAATGTAGACTCAGTTCAGCGTGCTTTCTCCCGCAGAGGATCATTAAGTGAAAATGTGCTGATTGGCTTTAATAAAGTGTCTAACTATGAAAATCAGGGTATTCCTCCTGACTACTTGAAACGAACCCAGGCGGTATCGAATCGAGAAAACGTCATTATCGCCATCAGGCCAGTAGAACTTATCTGCCAGACGCTTATCGAGGAAGGATTTCAATCTAAACCCTTATCCATCAAAGGAAAGAGCTCCAACTGGGGGCCAATGGCTGGCCTTATTCCTGTAGACCAGCATTTCAGTAAGCTTTCAGGAAATTCGGATAAGGTAGCCAAATTTAATGAAGTGAATCGTCAGGCTATTGAAGTTGATCAAGTTGCAACACCTGAGCACCTCCATATCTCTAAAAAAAGGCTCAGAGAACTTGAGAGCTTAGGTATGCTGGAAGGTCTGACACCTACAGAACCTGCTCAAGGCTATAAAGACGCTTTCGTTTTTACCTCAGCCCCTCGTAGCAATACAGGTCCAGCCGAATCTTTTGAAGCCCATCTCAGAGAGGATGGTCAATGGGATATTTTCTCGGGTGCAGGCGAGAGCAGACAAAAGCTTATGGTATTGCCTTATACCGCTGATTTTGACCTTCTGTTCGTCCACTCACACTATGAAGATGTCGATCTGGGCCAACAAGATCGCTATGGCGAACTGGATCCGGTTCTGGGTATTTACTCCAAAAGAAAACTGGAAATCATCAATGCACTCAACACTGAGTATGGGAGAGAAGACAACCCGATGGTGCATCATGGGACAGACAATAAAAACCCATACACCGATATGAACGCCAACCTGCCTACTACGGTTTTTATTCCAGAAAGTATGCTCAATAAGATGGGCATTTATTCAGATACTCCTATTCTGATCAAAACCGAAGAAGAATTATCTAAGCTTTACAGAACCATGCGTGACAATGGTATCAAGATAGAAATGAACACTTTATGGGATGAGTTCAAGGATGTAGCTCTGGAACCTATCAGAGATAAAGTGAACAGTTTAGAAAAAGCAGATGGGAAGAAAAACAGCCATGGATAGAATGGGCCCCAAGGATGACAAAGCCGCTGGCTTCCAACAAAGTTCCCCCCCCCCCCTTCCCGCCGTAAAAAGTCAGATAAGGTACTGGGAAGAACTCTGGAAACGATTGAAGAGAGCGCTAAGCTAAAAGTCAATCAAGAGCATTCATCAACCCAATCTGCTTCAAGAAGCCCGTCCCCCAAAACAAGAAGAGCTAAGAAAGTTGAGACAAGGCAATTCCTTAACCCGGAAAAAGGCCGCATTTTATTACGCCACAGAAATCGCGATGAAGTGATTGCATTGCTGACTCCCGTACCTTTACCCAAAGCAGGTTATGTAGAGCCTGAAGTTATCGATGATCGAAGAGAAGAAATGTTCAAAGTACTCGCCATGGCGTCCAGTATTCAGATACTTCAACAAAGAGGGAAAAGCAGTAAAGTAAAAAGTACGCAGCTTCTGTCAAAAGCCGAAATTCATAATTTACGTAATTCCTAAAAAGCTGCTGGACAGAGAAAGAGAATAATACCTTTCCCTTGCAGCGACTATCCTTTATCCCATGGTTTTCTCAACCCGCAACGAACAGCAGAGTGAACAGACTGCAAAGCTTCTT
>NZ_JBPCXO010000575.1:0-1788 GCF_051008435.1 Endozoicomonas sp.
GGCTTTTCGTAATATCCTCTGTGAAAATGGACTGCAGCAAAGTATGAGTCGTAAGGGTGATTGCTGGGATAATGCCTGCGTTGAAAGCTTCTTTCATTCTTTAAAGGTGGAGGCTGTGCTTTACGAGCCCATGATGAGTCGAGATCAGATGCGCCATGCCGTGTTTGAATACATCGAAGTTGATTATAATCGAACTCGTCGGCATAGTTCTTTGGGATATGTAAGCCCTGAAAAATATGAGCTATCGGAAGTGGCTTAATTCGGTGTCCATTTTTACTGCCTCAGATCAATTTTGAGCGGGCCAGAAATGATGCGGTTTTTCGGTTTCAGGGAAATAGAAACCCCTTTATCGATCATCCTCACTGGGTGGAACTGATCTGGGGAGAGTTGTTGGACCCGGGTGAGTTCAAACCATGCGATGATTCAATGCAGTATTAGGTTCTGTTGACATAAGTTTGTGTGCTCAGCTCAAGTAAGAAAAGCTCCGGCCTGTTCTACGGAGCTTTTCAACCATCGTGTCTGTTAGTCGTGAAGATGTTCTGCAGCGTAAAGAGTGTTTTCAAGAAGTGTTGCAACGGTCATGGGGCCAACGCCGCCAGGTACCGGTGTAATCCAGCTGGCTTTTTGCTGGGCGGTTTCGAACTCAATGTCGCCTACCAGTCGGCCGTCGTCCATACGATTGATGCCGATGTCGATGACAATAGCACCTTCTTTAACCCATTCACCTTTGACCAGTCCGGGCTTGCCAACAGCAACCACCAGAATTTCTGCTTCGCCAACGACCTTATCAAGATCGTGTGTAAAGCGGTGGGCTGTGGTGGTGGTGCAACCTGCCAGCAGTAATTCCATGGTCATGGGGCGACCAACGATATTGGATGCGCCGACAATCACCGCATTCTTGCCACGAATGGCTTCACCGGTGCTCTCCAGAAGCGTCATAACGCCCTTTGGGGTGCAGGGGCGCAGCATGGGGATGCGTTGAACCAGTCTGCCAATATTGTAGGGGTGGAAGCCGTCTACATCCTTATCAGGACGAATACGTTCTATCACCAGGTCGCAATTGATGTGCTCAGGCAATGGCAGCTGTACAAGAATGCCGTCGATAGCAGGATCTTCATTCAGCTGGTCAATAAGACTTAATAAATCGGCTTCACTGGTGGATGCGGGCAGGTCATGAGAGACGGAGTGAAAGCCCACTCGTTCACAATCGCTTCTTTTTTTGCCTACATAAACCTGAGAGGCTGGGTCGTCACCCAGCAGAATAACAGCCAGACCCGGTACCCTGAGTCCCTGTTCAATCCGTTGTTTAACACGTTCAGCAAGTGAATCTTTCAGTTTTTCGGCAATGGCCTTGCCGTCAATGATTCTAGCGGTCATGGTTTTTGGTGGATGCCTGTTAAGCGGACGAGTTCCTCATTTTATCATGGAAGTCCGTCCTTGTTCATGAATTGAATAGTCAGAACCGATGAATAGGCGTGTTTGAATCTAATCATTTTAGAGCTTTGGTTCAGGAACCCTGTCAGTGTCTGTCACTCCATAGCGGTTCCAGGAGGATTCATGAGTCTGCCTTAACCCATAGATGTCCTAGGAGCCTGTCGGACTTATGCTTTCGAGCATAAATTTCAGTAGAACGAGTCGAATTATTCGATGGATTCGTGAGAATATAGGACTTACGCATTGATGGCACCTGCTAATTTTGGTAGCAGGTGGTCTTTACTCTTTGCAAAACTCTCAATGAATTTACCAACCGTCTCTTTAAATAGCCCCCGTTGGTGCTGATAAATATTC
>NZ_JBPCXO010000576.1:0-2258 GCF_051008435.1 Endozoicomonas sp.
AAAATAAAACTCACTACGAGAAAATCATACGGCTTCAGAACCTACAGATGTGCAGAAATTGCTTTATATCATGCTCTCGGGAAGTTGCCTGAACCAGAAATGACCCACAGATTTTACTGACGAGGCAAATTTATAAAGCCTCTGCCATCTGAAACGAATGTTCCATTCACGCAACCTCAACCAGGATCGGTGTATGACAAGCTCTCAGTCAGTTCAATCAGTCAAACGATGGCAATGTCTGACATTTCTCGTTCTGATAACCCTCGTCTCACCTTCAGCATCGAACGCTTCCGATGATATCTGTTGGATAGATCTATCCGTAACGGCTTTGACAGAAGAACAGAAACAGGCCTTGATCAATAGAATCTGTACAGAAAGCCTTAGCGATCCACATCTGGGAAAGGCAGGCTGGGATGGAGAGAACCTGTATTGTGACCTTGGGTCTATGTCGTCTCTTCAGGAAAAGCGGGTGTATCAGTTTCTGGTACTGAATGCTTCTTATACTTCTATGTACAACCTTATCCCCCAATCCACTTATAAACGCTGGCCAGGCAATAGCACCTTCCCCATATGTCAAAACAATCCACAACACTATGAAGACACCGCTCTCTATCAGGTTTCGGTAATGTCAGAGTACTGTCTGACTATTGATAGCAAACAACAAGATGAGGTATTCCTTGGAATGTTTGAAGGCAGTTGCAATCGGTATAGGGGTTCACCGTTTTACTCTCAACGGACAAAGGCAGTCACTATCGAGTCTGAAAACACTCAGAATTGTTCCGGCTATGCAGAGCTCTCATCCCATGAATCCGGGCAAGCTGGAGACTGGATCAAAATGCGGGCAATGAATAATCAAATGTCCTGGCAGCAACCCAGAAAGCGCAATCAACCTTCCCTGCAGGCTTGTTGCGAGGCGGTAAGTCATCACCCTCTTCATAAAGTGAAAGGCGAGTACTTATATATCTCCTATAACCCGGAGACAAAAGAGTGCTCTTACGGCGAGGCGGTTAACAGGGAGGAAAAGGAATCAGGCACCCTTCGGACGTTTTTAAGGCATTAACAAACGGGGCTATAAAAGCCCCACTTCAAAGAGGTTGTCGCAAAAGGTAGCGAGCGCAGGCGAGACAAGGCAAAAAATGACGAAAAAGCGGAGTTTACATTCAGTAAATGAGCATTTTGAGTCATTTGTTAACGACGTATCGGCAAGCGCAGCCCTTTTGCGACAGCCTCCAAACAAAGCTTAGTTTCTCAGGCCTTTGCCAACACGCAGTAAGTGAAGCGCCCAGACGGCCATTATGACGATAGCCAGAACCATTACTACAAAAGCCCAGCCTATGCTGATGCCACTGTCCTGCCCGAGGATTCCGTAACGGAAGGCATTCACCTGATACAGAATAGGGTTCAACAGTGAAATGGATCGAAAAGGCTCAGGCAGTACGTCGACTGAGTAGAAAACACCACCCAGATAGGTGAGCGGAGTCAATACAAACGTTGGAATAATAGCCACGTCATCAAACTTTCTGGCAAACACCGCGTTTATAAAACCGCACAGTGCAAACAGAGTAGCAGTCAGGAAAACAGCCAG
The DNA here is from genome assembly GCF_051008435.1 of Endozoicomonas sp. Taxonomy (GTDB): domain Bacteria; phylum Pseudomonadota; class Gammaproteobacteria; order Pseudomonadales; family Endozoicomonadaceae; genus Endozoicomonas_A. The sequence continues at coordinate 1,586 of NZ_JBPCXO010000576.1, forward strand.
TAAAGTAATCAGAAAATGGTGCACCTGCAGCTCTACAAAGAAAGCCCCCAGTATCATGACCAGAATGCCTACATATAAACCTCTGACGACGCCACCCATGGTGTAACCAGCAAGAATAATCCAGTTAGGTACCGGTGAAACCAACAGTTCCTCAATACTCTTTTGAAACTTGTTGCTGAAAAAGCTGGAAGCCACATTACTGAAACTGTTGGTAATAACCGCCATCATAACCAGACCCGGTACGACAAAGGTCATGTAATCAAAGCCCCCCATTTCGCCAACTCTGGAGCCAATAACCGCACCAAAAATAACGAAATACAGAGACATTGTGATCGCAGGTGGCAACAAAGTCTGTGGCCAGATGCGCATGAAACGACGAATTTCTTTGCTGAAAATGGTGTTAAACGCAACCAGGTTATACTTCCATTCACTCACTGTGCGCTTCCTCCCTTTTCAGCGGCGCTGTTTTTCATCGGCTCAGGGCTGTTTCTAATCGGCTCAGGGCTGTTTTTAATCGGCTCAGGGCTGTTTTTAATCGGCTCAGGGCTGCTTTTAATCGGCTCAGGGCTGTTTTTAATCGGCTCAGGGCTGTTTTTAATCGGCTCAGGGCTGCTTTTAATCGGCTCAGGGCTGTTTTTAATCGGCTCAGGGCTGTTTTTAATCGGCTCAGGGC
>NZ_JBPCXO010000577.1:0-19447 GCF_051008435.1 Endozoicomonas sp.
CAGCATAAAGGCGGTAAAAGGCTGCCAATCTGTAAAAATGAGCAAATCACGTCGGAGATATGGATGTTTTTTGCTCATTTTGTGATTTTGGATATCTGAATAACCTATTCTCGGTCAGGCTCCTAGAATGTCTGGGCAGACTCAGGCCGAAAGGCAGCATGATTTTTCTAACAAAGTTGGAAACATCCTGACCATGGAAATTATCCGCGCCAATATTGGCATCACCCCAACCAAAAGGGATGTTGACGTGTCTCTTGGCACTTAAAGGGGTGCTGAATGTTGTCCTGTGCAGCTGCGACAGATAATTCTTGAAGGTGAAAGAAACGGGCGTTTTTTGCAGGTGCTCTGTTAGCTGCTCACCTTTATCCATCACTTTTGGAGTGACCGGAACCAGGTTGCCTTTATAAAGTATGGGTTGGCTTGTTGGCTCAATTGTTTCTTGAAGGCTGTTTTCATCTGCCACTGCCATGTAATAGTTCTGTTCATCGCCAACCAGCAATGTAGTCCTCATCAAGCGGATGGGCTGTCTGAAGTCATGACGAACTTTTACACGGTTACTGGTAGCCATATATAGAGATTTTTCAGCCATGGACTGATAGCTGGCTATGTCTTTTTGATCCAGTAAGGCTACATGACTGGAGCGAACAAATTTCATTCCACATTCTGGTCGCCAGATCAGCAGCCAGCTATCAGTTTCCGGGCTGTACTCTGGCACATCTTCCATCTGTCCCAGAACATAAACAGGAGAGTTTGCCGGGATGATCATACTGGAAGTTTTCTGGTCCGAAGCGGTATGAAAGATCGTTTGTGATGGATTCGTCAGAGGTCACAAACTGGGCATGAGCATCCGACACGGTAATGGCCCTGCCAGAATCTTCAAAGCGACCGAAGAGTTTATGTTTCAGTATCAGGAGCGTGTATTGATCAATATCATCCTGGCTCACTGCTCGGCCGGAAGCGAAGTAGCGGCTGGTCTTGGCTGCAGATGTTAGAACTTCATAGGCCCTGACTTGAAGCAAATCAACCGTGGCTGAAGGGGTTTGTAGTTGTTCTCTCAAATACAATTCCAGGGAGTTTCTAGTCGCTTCAGAAGCTTCTTTTCTATATTGGGCAATAGCTGTGTTTACTGAACCCTCGTTCCAGGGAGCTAGAGTTTTTCTGGCCAGGTCCAGATTTTTGATTTCACCCAATACCTTACTCTCTTCAGTATCCGGGACTGTGTACTCGAATACTTTTTGATAGTTCTGGAGCCCTTTGTAAAATGTTGCCTGCTTGTCGGCTGGTGGGTAGCCTGAGGCAGAGACAGCAATCATGCCGAACAGGGCAACAATAGAGAGAGTTTTCTGAGCATTGCATCATTACCGCTTTGTACATAAATTTGTTCTGATATGACCTTATAAAATAGTCGGGGTTCCTGACTTCGGGTTAATAGAAAGCAACCAGGCAAACCCTTGGTCTGAATGATTTGAGCAGTGAGAGTGAAGCGCATATCATTTGCCACAATTGTTGTGGAGTGGTTGATGGATAAATTACTGGGCTTGTTAGCGGATGGGCAGTTCCACTCAGGTGAAGAACTGGGTGAGCATCTGGGGGTCAGTCGGGCAGCTGTCTGGAAAAAACTGAAAGCAGTTGAAGAGCTGGGTCTGGCACTGGACTCCGTGCGCGGTAAAGGTTACCGACTCGGTAGTGGTATAGAACTGCTTGATAGTGAAAAGATCCAGGCTTGCGTGGATGCAGACGTTCGTACTAAAACGGACATCCATACCTGCTTCACGACAGAATCAACTAATGATCTTGTGCGTTCCCAGAGGCCTTTTCCTGCGGGTGTCACCCGCTTTTGTCTGGCTGAACATCAGTCTCGAGGGCGGGGACGACGGGGTCGAGTCTGGAACAGTCCATTTGGTTCAACGGTTAGCCTGTCTGCCTTATGGCAGAATGGTGAAGGCACTGCCTCTTTGGAAGGACTCAGTCTCGCCGTTGGTTTGGCCGTTGTGAAAGCCCTGGAAACGTTGGGAGCCAGAGAGCTGAAGCTTAAATGGCCTAATGATGTTCTCTGGCAGGGTAAAAAGCTCTGCGGTGTATTGTTGGAAGTACACGGAGATCCTACCGGAGAATGTGAGGTGGTCATCGGGATCGGCATTAATGTCCGTTTAAGTGATGAGCAGCTGGAAGCTATCGGTCAGCCTGCAGTTGATCTATTCAGAGTGTGTGGCAAGCATGTAAGCCGGAATACGGTAGCTGGGCAGTTGATCAATACTTTGACCCACTTGTTGGATGGCTTTGGGCAGGGCGGATTCAGATTGTTCAGGGAACAATGGTGTGAGTACGATGCTTTTCGTGGCAAAGAAGTGACATTGATGGCTTCTACTCGTTCCGTAACTGGGCGTTGTATGGGGGTCGATAATCAAGGCGGGCTGCTGCTTGAGACAGCGTCAGGTATTCATGTTTTTAATGGTGGAGAGGTGTCATTACGTCAATCATGAACGGGCTCATGAATAGGCAGTTGCAACTGGATGCCGGAAACACCCGGCTCAAATGGCGTCTCATGGCAGGAGATGCCCCAGTTCAATCCGGTTTTATTATTAATAATGATGCTGATTGGCAGATTATTCTTTCTCTGCTCCTGAATGAATTGGGGGTTATCCATTCTATTGCCATCTCAACGGTCTCTGGCAATGCTCGACTGGGACAGTTGTTACGTATCTTGTCAGAAACCACAGGTGTAGAGCCTTTCATTGCCAAAACCCAAAAAAGCTTTGCCGGTTTGACGGTGATCTATAAAGAAGTAGAAAGACTGGGGGTGGATAGATGGCTGGCAATGTTGGCGGCACATACCCGCTCTCCCAAAGACCTCAAGGTAGTTGTTAGTTGTGGTACCGCTATTACCGTCGATGTGATCGATAGCCTGGGAGATCATCAGGGGGGGTTTATTGTTCCTGGCATTCGTTTGATGAAGAAGGCTCTGGCCGTCAATACGGCAAATCTGGACAATGTTGAGCACCCTGCAGAAGCAACGGCACTGGGTACAGTGACTTCAGAATGCATTAACCATGGTGTGCTGGCCATGGCTGTTTCCCTGATCAATGAAACCTGTCTTAAATGGCCGGGTGCTTGCTTGTTGTTAACAGGTGGAGACTCTTCGTTGGTGCAAGCCTATATAAAGGAAGAAATAGAGCGGGTTGTGATTGAAGAACTGGTTCTGGATGGACTCTCGATTGCCTCTGACGGACAATAAACAGCTATGAATGAAACTATGTGCTCTGAAGACAGATAAAAGCAGAGCATCGCGATTAGTCATCACGTGTAATAAAGTCCATTGATCACTAACACTAGAAGTCTGTCAGAAAACAACAAAGCGATAAGACAGACCCTGTGCAGTTTTTTGTTGGTGATCATTCAGGTTCATAAATAACGGTAAGTCATACTCTCTATTAATAGTGTGACTTTCAAAATTCGGTTTTTAGTATGCGCTGGATCTTTCTAGTACTTCTGTTTGCCAATGCAGGCTATTTTGTCTGGGGTTATTATCATCAGTCACATAAGCCCTACCGAACAGTGAAAGTCGACTCTGAAGTACCTGTTCAGGCAGGAAAAAGGCTGATGCTATTGTCAGAGATGTCGACAGAACCACCCAGGCAGACACCGGTTAAAAAAGAAACAAAGGGAATCTCTGAAGCCCAGTGTCTTGTAGTCGGACCTTTTGAATCTTCTGCAAAAGCAGATCAGCTGCAACAGAAACTATTTTCTCTGGGTGTTTCCAGCAGGGAACGTTCTGATAATGAAGTAGTACTGGCGGATTACTGGGTTCATATTTCTCCCAGAAGTAATCGACAGGCGGCAATAAGACTCTTAAGAGAATTGCAGGGGCAAGGTATAGACAGCTTTGTGATTACTCAAGGGGAGTTGGCCAATGGCATATCCCTTGGATTATTCAGTAAAGAAACTTCGGCTAATGAAGTCAGTCGTCGTGTACAAGAAGCGGGCTATGAGCCTTCTATTAAAAAGCTGCCCCGGGAGCCTGAAACATTCTGGCTGGAGATGACTGATTCAGAAGCTGACAAGTTGAATGCTGATTTTTGGGAGAAACAAGCTGACGAATACAATGATCTGAAAATGCTGGAAAAAAACTGCAAAAGCGTTGCATCCGACAGTTCGATTCACTAATATACGCCTGCGCTTCGGGGGCAACGAAGCAAAGCAAGCTTTCTGCTTAGCCAGCAGGAATAACAAGCTTGACTTTGAATGGCTTCTGAATAGAATAGCGCAGCACTTGGTGGGGTTCCCGAGCGGCCAAAGGGATCAGACTGTAAATCTGACGCGAAAGCTTCGCTGGTTCGAATCCAGCCCCCACCACCAGATTCCCGAGTCCTCTTTCTTATAAGTTGGCTTGAGAGGTGGGTGTACTGCATGATGTAGGTTCCTGCTTTGCGGGTATAGTTCAATGGTAGAACCTCAGCCTTCCAAGCTGATGATGCGGGTTCGATCCCCGCTACCCGCTCCATTGATTCTGATTTAAGTGCTCTTGTAGCTCAGTTGGTAGAGCGCACCCTTGGTAAGGGTGAGGTCGGCAGTTCAAATCTGCTCAAGAGCTCCAGATGACAAGGGGAAGTAAGTCTTCCCCTGTTTTTTGCCTCTAATAAAGAGGTTTAAAAAGAATAAGACTTTTCAGCTTGATCGAGGTCGATTATAATTGATCGGTCCTTGTGTCGGGATGGGTGTCAAAAAAGACTGCTCAAAGATACAGGCCAGTAGTTCAATTGGTAGAGCACCGGTCTCCAAAACCGGGGGTTGGGGGTTCGATTCCCTCCTGGCCTGCCATTTCTAGATTTGTGTCAGCATTAGGTTCTGGCAAAGCTTTTCCGAATAGAGATAGTCAACTGATGAGTGGAAAACCTGAAGTAGCACCGAAGGGACGTCTGGATGGCCTTATATGGGCCCTAGTGGCGGTTCTGCTGGTTGCTGGTGTTGGTGGGAATGTTTACTTTGGCGAGTATTCTGTTCTCTATAGAGCACTGGCTTTAGTGGCTCTGGCTGCAGTGGCTGGATTTGTTGCGCTTCAAACTGTTAAAGGTGAGGCTTTCTGGACTCTGGTCAAAGAAGCCAAGGTTGAAATTCGTAAGGTGGTCTGGCCAACTCGTCAAGAGACAATTCAGACCACGCTCATTGTTGTGGCTGTGGTTGTGGTTATGGGGCTCATTTTGTGGGCGCTTGATTCTCTGCTAGGCTGGATCATCAGTAGCCTGATTGGATAGGGATTAATATGGCGAAGCGTTGGTATGTGGTTCATGCCTATTCCGGCTATGAAAAGCAGGTGATGCGTTCGCTGACCGAGCGCGTAAAGCTTCATGGTATGGAGGATCTTTTTGGTGAGATCCTGGTGCCCACAGAAGAAGTGGTCGAGATTCGAAACGGCCAAAAGCGAAAAAGTGAGCGTAAGTTCTTCCCTGGATACGTGTTAGTCCAGATGGAAATGAACGAAGATAGCTGGCATCTTATTAAAGATACTCCTCGAGTGATGGGTTTTATTGGTGGCACGGCGGACAAGCCTGCTCCTATCACTGAAAAAGAGGCAGATGCTATATTGCAGCGTGTTCAGGAAGGTGTTGAGAAGCCTCGTCCTAAGACGTTGTTTGAGCCAGGTGAAATGGTTCGGGTTGTTGATGGGCCGTTTGCGGACTTCAACGGCGTGGTGGAAGAAGTGAACTATGAGAAAAGTCGTCTGCACGTTGCGGTGATGATCTTTGGTCGTTCTACACCTGTTGAGCTGGAGTTTATCCAGGTCGAAAAAGTCTGAGTTTAAAGGCTTTAAGAATTCAAGACCCTGTCCTGTGAAAGCAGTGCAGGGTTTTTATCTGAAGGGCGTAAGCCTGAAACGGGTAGCTGAAACTGAACGTTATTAGCGAAAGCTGATGGCCTTAGTTAAAGCGGTGACCCATTGTTGAGGTTGATATGGCTAAGAAAGTCGAAGCTTACATCAAGCTGCAGGTTCCTGCAGGTAAAGCTAATCCTTCACCACCTGTTGGTCCTGCTTTGGGTCAGCACGGTGTGAACATCATGGAGTTTTGTAAGGCGTTCAACGCTAAGACTCAAGAGATGGACGCTGGTATGCCTATTCCGGTAATTATTACCGTATACGGCGACCGTAGCTTCACCTTTGAGACCAAAACTCCGCCTGCATCTGTTCTGCTGAAGAAAGTTCTGAAGCTGAAGAAAGGTTCCGGTCGTCCTAACACTGAAAAAGTGGGCACTGCTACTCGTGAGCAGCTGCTGGAAATTGCCAAGATCAAAGAACCTGATCTGACTGCAGCAGACGAAGATGCGGCAATCCGCACCATCGCTGGTTCTGCTCGTTCCATGGGTGTAAACGTGGAGGGTGTAGAATAATGGCTAAGATGACCAAGCGCGCCAAGATGATTGCTGAGAAGGTTGTAGCTGAAAAAGCGTACTCCTTCGAAGAAGCTACAAGCGTTCTGAAAGAAGTATCCAGTGTCAAGTTCAAGGAATCTGTTGAGATTGCTGTGAACCTGGGTGTTGATCCTCGTAAATCCGATCAGGTTGTTCGTGGTTCTACTGTACTGCCTGCTGGTACTGGTAAAGACGTTCGCGTTGCTGTGTTTACACAGGGCGCTAACGCTGAAGCTGCTAAAGAAGCTGGTGCAGACATCATTGGTATGGATGACCTGGCTGCTCAGGTTAAAGCCGGTGAGATGAACTTTGACGTTGTAATCGCTTCTCCTGATGCGATGCGCGTTGTAGGTCAGCTGGGCCAGATTCTGGGTCCACGTGGCCTGATGCCTAACCCTAAGGTAGGTACTGTTACTCCAAACGTTGCTGAAGCAGTTAAAAATGCTAAAGCCGGTCAGGTACGCTTCCGTACTGACAAGAACGGTATCATCCACGCAGGTATCGGCAAGATCGATTTTGAAGCGGGCTCTCTGCAAGAGAACGCTGAAGCACTGCTCGCTGAACTGAAGAAGCTGAAGCCTTCTGCCAGCAAGGGTGTTTACATGAAGAAGGTTACCCTGTCCTCTACTATGGGACCAGGCCTGACCATCGATTTGAGCTCTCTGAATATCTAATATTCATGGCTTTGCTGCAACAGCCATGAGTTGTTGAGCTAAGCATGGAATGCTGCAGACCGGATGTCTGCAGGTATCCGAAAGACTTTGGGGTCTCCGGTTTTCCGGAGGTCGTCAAAGATCGTAGGTGTTGAGATCTGTGCCTGTTTAATCAGGGTTGGGCCAGGAGGCCTGACAAAAAGATCAATGCTTAATTTCCTGCGTAGACGGTGAGCAATACAAAAGACTGATTCAGTGTTTTATATTTGACCCTTCACCGTATTGTAAGTGCCCAGCTAATCAGTGGCTGAATAGCTGGGTGTTAACTTCATAAATTGGAGTAAAGCCAATGGCGTTAGGACTCGAAGACAAGAAGGCGATTGTCGCCGAAGTCAGCGAGGCTGCACAAAGCGCTCTGTCGGCTGTAATCGCGGACTACCGTGGTCTCACGGTTGACCAGATGACTCAACTGCGTAAGCAGGCTCGTGATGGTGGCGTATACCTGAAGGTTGTACGTAACACACTGGCCAGACGCGCTGTTGAAGGTACTGAGTTTGAGTGCCTGCAAGAATCTCTGGTTGGTCCAACTGTGCTGGCTTTCTCTCAGGAAGACCCAGGCGCGGCAGCGCGTCTGATGAAGGACTTCGCTAAAGAGAATGATGCTCTGGAAGTTAAGGCTCTGTCCATCTCTGGACAGCTTCTGGGTGCAGAACAGATTGATGTTCTGGCCAAGATGCCTACTCTGGATCAGGCTCGCGCGATGCTGATGAGTGTAATGATTGCACCTGTAACCAAGCTTGCAAGAACTCTGAACGAGTTCCCATCAAGCATTACACGTGTAGTGGCAGCTGTTGCCGACGAGAAGAAGAAAGCCGCTTAAGCCCCTTGGCAGGTCAATTAACCTGCTGGCTAGTCTTTCTCTCTTATTTAATGAATTCTGGGTTTATGCCCAATAAAAGATTTTTGGAGACATACCATGGCTCTGTCTAAAGAAGATATCCTGAATGCAATCGCTGAAATGTCCGTAATGGACGTTGTTGAGCTGGTTGAAGCTATGGAAGAGAAGTTCGGCGTTACTGCTGCTGCTGCAGTTGCTGCTGCTCCTGCTGCTGCTGGCGACGCTGTTGCTGCTGCTGCTGAACAGACAGAATTCGACGTAATTCTGACTGGTGCTGGCGACAAGAAAGTAAACGTAATCAAGGTTGTTCGCAGCGCGACTGGCCTGGGTCTGAAAGAAGCTAAAGCTGTTGTAGACAGCGCTCCTGCTCCTCTGAAAGAAGGCGTGAGCAAGGACGAAGCTGAAGACCTGAAGAAGCAGCTGGAAGAAGCTGGCGCTTCCGTAGAAGTTAAGTAATTCTGCGACAGCGTTGAAATATCCAGAGCCTATTGCATAATAGACTCAGGTGGCTGGTGCCTTTATGGCACCGGCCTTTTTCCGTTGTATGAGCTATATCGTTCCGAGCTGGATGGCTGTGATCGATGGCTCAAGTAATTGATGGAGTCACACGGTTGAGATACAGCCTGTATGTGTTCTCACCGTAGTAGTAAACCTCCTTCAATCAGAGAAAGTTGCAGTGTCATTGGCAGGAAGTGAATAAAAGTATGACTTTTGTTCTGGACGCTAAAGCTCATGCAACGGTAACGGTTGAAATCACCGTTTTTTAATTGGGTATCAAAGAGGGCCACCCGCCCTCAATAAACCTAGATGGCCAGACCAGACGGTCTGATGCCAGAACCAGGTGACCAAGCTGGGGAACGCTGATGGCATACTCGTATACAGAGAAAAAACGCATCCGCAAAGACTTCGGCAAATTGCCGCATGTCATGAATGTGCCCTATCTTCTGGCGATTCAGCTTGATTCTTATCACAAGCTGCTGCAGTCCGGAAAAGAGCCGGCCGCACGTGAGGACATTGGTCTTCATGCTGCATTCAAATCCGTATTTCCAATCGTAAGTTATTCAGGAAATGCGGCGCTGGAATATGTGAGCTATAGGCTCGGTACTCCTGCGTTTGATGTCAAGGAATGTCAACTCCGAGGTGTAACCTACGCAGTACCTCTGCGTGTTAAGGTGCGCCTGATCATTTATGATAAGGAGTCTTCCAACAAGGCAATCAAGGATATCAAGGAACAAGAAGTCTACATGGGCGAAATTCCGCTCATGACTGAGAACGGTACCTTTGTAATTAATGGTACCGAGCGTGTAATCGTATCTCAGCTTCACCGTTCTCCTGGTGTGTTCTTTGACCACGACCGTGGTAAGACACACTCTTCTGGCAAGCTGCTGTACTCTGCCCGTGTGATTCCTTACCGTGGCTCATGGCTGGACTTCGAATTCGATCCGAAGGACATGCTGTACGTGCGTATCGACCGTCGTCGTAAGCTGCCTGCTACGATCCTTCTGCGTGCCCTGGGCATGAGCAATGAAGAGATCCTGAATTACTTCTTCGATACCGTTGATTTCGAAATCAGGCCTGACAATGTCTGCACTGAGTTTGCTCCTGAGCGCCTGCGTGGCGAAGCTGCAAGCTTTGACATTAAAGACGGTGATGGGAATGTTCTGGTTGAACAGGGTCGTCGTGTAACTGCACGTCACATCCGTCAGCTTCAGAAAGCCAGTATTGATCAGTTGGACGCTCCTATTGATTATATATTCGGCAAAGTTCTGGGTAAGACAGTTATTCATTCTGCTACCGGTGAAATCATTGTTGAATGCAACACTGAAATCACTCCGGAAGTATACGAAAAGCTGATGGTAGCCGGTATCAAACAGATTGAAACTCTGTACACCAATGAGCTGGATTGCGGTTCATACATTTCTGATACCCTGCGTACCGACACTACAACGAATCGTCTGGAAGCACTGGTAGAAATCTACCGCATGATGCGTCCTGGTGAGCCACCTACTCAGGAAGCCGCAGAAACCCTGTTCGGTAATTTGTTCTTCTCACCAGAGCGCTATGATCTCTCTGCGGTGGGTCGCATGAAGTTCAACCGTCGTCTGGGTCGTGAAGCCGACACCGGCTCCGGTGTACTGGACAATGCCGATATCGTTGATGTTCTGAAAACACTGGTAGACATCCGTAACGGTAAAGGTATCTGTGACGATATCGACCATCTGGGTAACCGTCGTGTTCGTTCTGTTGGTGAAATGGCCGAAAACCAGTTCCGTGTGGGTCTGGTTCGTGTTGAGCGTGCCGTTAAGGAACGTCTGAGTCTGGCCGAATCTGAAGGCCTGATGCCTCAGGATCTGATCAACGCCAAACCGGTTGCAGCAGCTATCAAGGAATTTTTCGGTTCCAGCCAGCTGTCCCAGTTTATGGACCAGAACAACCCGCTGTCCGAGGTTACTCACAAGCGCCGTGTATCTGCACTTGGCCCTGGTGGTCTGACCCGTGAGCGTGCCGGTTTTGAAGTTCGAGACGTACACCCGACCCACTACGGTCGTGTATGTCCTATCGAAACCCCTGAAGGTCCAAACATCGGTCTGATCAACTCCCTGGCTACCTATGCTCGTACAAACGACTATGGTTTCCTGGAGTCTCCATACCGCAAGGTTGTGGATGGTAAGGTTACTGATGAAATTGACTACCTGTCTGCCATCGAAGAAGGTGAGTACGTAATCGCTCAGGCTTCTGCCAAGATGGATGACAACAAGACGCTGAATGAAGAACTGGTAAACGTTCGTCATCGTAACGAATTTACCCTGATGGGTCCTGAGAAAGTCCAGTACATGGACGTTTCCACCAAGCAGGTAGTATCCGTTGCGGCATCCCTGATTCCATTCCTTGAGCACGACGATGCTAACCGTGCCTTGATGGGATCGAACATGCAGCGTCAGGCTGTTCCAACCCTGCGTGCCGATAAGCCTCTGGTAGGTACCGGCATGGAGCGCAACGTAGCGTCCGACTCCGGTGTCTGTGTTGTTGCTCAGCGTGGCGGTATTATTGACACTGTAGATGCAGCAAAGATCGTTGTTCGTGTTAACAATGATGAATTGCAGCCCGGTGAAGCCGGTGTAGATATCTACAACCTGACGAAATACACCCGTTCTAACCAGAACACCTGTATCAACCAGCGCTCTCTGGTTCGTGCCGGTGAGACTATTGCCCGTGGCGATATTCTGGCTGACGGCCCATCCGTAGATATGGGTGAGTTGGCTCTGGGTCAGAACATGCGCGTCGCGTTCATGCCTTGGAACGGTTACAACTTTGAGGACTCCATCCTCATCTCCGAGCGCGTTGTACAGGAAGACCGCTTCACTACGATTCACATTCAGGAACTGACCTGTGTGGCTCGCGACACCAAGTTGGGACCAGAAGAAATTACTTCTGATATTCCTAACGTAGGTGAGTCTGCACTGAACAAGCTGGATGAAGCCGGTATTGTTTATGTGGGTGCAGAAGTGGGCGCGGGTGACATTCTGGTCGGCAAAGTAACCCCTAAGGGTGAAACTCAGCTGACACCAGAAGAGAAACTGCTGCGTGCTATCTTCGGTGAGAAGGCTTCCGACGTTAAGGATACTTCTCTGCGTGTACCTACCTCTGTGAAAGGTACCGTCATCGACGTTCAGGTATTCACCCGTGACGGCGTTGAGAAAGACATCCGTGCCCAAGCCATCGAAAAGTCGGCTTTGGACGAGTACCGCAAAGACTTGAACGAAGAGTTCCGTATCGTTGAAGAAGATACCTTCGATCGTCTGCGTGAAGCTCTGCGTGGTCAGTCTGTAGATCGTGGTCCTGGTCTGAGCAAGGGCAACACCATCACTGACGAGTTCCTGAATGGTCTGGAACACGAGCAGTGGTTCCGTCTGTCCATGTCTGATGAAGCTCTGAATGAGCAGCTGGATCTCGCGAGAGAACAGCTGAAGGAACGTCGTGCACAGCTCGACGAGCGCTTCGAAGACAAGAAGAAAAAGCTGCAGACCGGTGACGACATGGCGCCAGGCGTCCTGAAAATCGTCAAGGTTTATCTGGCTATCAAGCGTCGCATCCAGCCGGGTGATAAGATGGCGGGTCGTCACGGTAACAAGGGTGTTATCTCCATCATCATGCCTGTCGAAGACATGCCATACGATGAAGAAGGTAACCCGGTTGATATCGTACTGAACCCTCTGGGTGTACCGTCTCGAATGAACGTAGGTCAGGTACTTGAAACTCACCTGGGTGCAGCTGCACGCGGTCTGGGTCACAAGATTAACCGCATGATCGAGTCTCAGAAGAAAGTTGCTGAAATCCGTGAATTCCTGGATCAGGTTTACAACGGTGTTGGTGGCGGTCGTGTTGAGGAGCTGGATAAGTTCTCTGACGAAGAAGTCATGGAGCTGGCCAAGAACCTGCGCGGCGGTGTCCCAATGGCCACTTCTGTATTTGACGGTGCTAAAGAGTCTGAAGTGAAGGAGCTCCTGCGTCTGGCTGATATCAGCGACACAGGTCAGGTAGCGCTTCACGATGGTCGTACAGGTGATGCCTTTGACCGTCCGGTAACGGTTGGATACATGTACATGTTGAAGCTCAACCACTTGGTTGACGACAAGATGCACGCACGTTCAACTGGTTCTTACTCTCTGGTTACCCAGCAGCCGCTGGGTGGTAAAGCCCAGTTCGGTGGTCAGCGTTTCGGTGAGATGGAAGTATGGGCACTTGAAGCATACGGTGCTGCTTACACCCTGCAGGAAATGTTGACTGTTAAGTCTGATGATGTCGCTGGCCGTACCAAGATGTATAAGAACATCGTCGATGGTGATCATCGAATGGAAGCCGGGATGCCCGAGTCCTTCAACGTATTGTTGAAAGAGATTCGTTCTCTGGGTATCGACATTGAGCTGGACACCGAATAACGAAAACGTGTGGTTTGATGGCCGGGTTGATATCCCGGTTATCAGGCTGCACGAGGAGATGCGATCTTGAAAGACTTGCTGAATCTACTCAAGACCCAGGGCCAGACTGAAGAGTTTGACTCGATTCGTATCGGTCTGGCTTCCCCAGAAATGGTACGTTCCTGGTCTTACGGTGAAGTTAAAAAGCCGGAAACAATCAATTACCGTACGTTCAAGCCTGAACGTGACGGACTTTTCTGCGCCAAAATCTTTGGCCCAGTTAAGGACTACGAGTGCCTGTGCGGTAAGTACAAGCGTCTGAAGCACCGTGGTGTTATCTGTGAAAAATGTGGTGTAGAAGTTGCATTGGCTAAAGTGCGTCGTGACCGTATGGGTCACATCGAACTGGCCAGTCCTGTTGCCCACATCTGGTTTCTGAAGTCCCTGCCATCCCGTATTGGTCTGTTGTTGGACATGACCCTGCGTGATATCGAGCGGGTACTTTACTTTGAGTCTTACGTAGTTATTGATCCGGGTATGACTACCCTGGAGAAAAACCAGCTGCTGAATGATGAGCAGTACTACGAAGCTCTGGAAGAGTTTGGCGATGACTTTGACGCCCGCATGGGTGCTGAAGCGATCAAAGCTCTGTTGGCAGATATCGAGCTGGGTGAAGAAGTTGAAATGCTGCGTGAAGAAATTCCGCAGACCAACTCTGAAACCAAGCTGAAGAAGCTGAGTAAGCGTCTGAAGCTGCTGGAAGCTTTCCACAAGTCAGGTAACAACCCTGAGTGGATGATTCTGACAGTTCTGCCAGTTCTGCCACCTGATCTGCGCCCTCTGGTGCCTCTGGATGGCGGCCGTTTCGCAACGTCCGACCTGAACGATCTGTACCGTCGTGTGATCAACCGTAACAACCGTTTGAAGCGTCTGCTTGATCTGAACGCTCCAGACATCATTGTCCGCAATGAAAAGCGTATGCTGCAGGAATCTGTAGACGCGCTGCTGGATAATGGTCGTCGCGGCCGTGCTATTACCGGTTCTAACAAGCGTCCTCTGAAATCCCTGGCTGACATGATCAAGGGTAAGCAGGGTCGTTTCCGTCAGAACTTGCTCGGTAAGCGTGTTGACTACTCTGGCCGTTCTGTAATCACCGTAGGTCCTACCCTGCGTCTGCATCAGTGCGGTCTGCCCAAGAAAATGGCTCTGGAATTGTTCAAGCCATTCATCTTCGGCAAGCTGGAAGCTAAAGGTCTGGCAACGACCATCAAAGCTGCCAAGAAGATGGTAGAGCGTGAAACCCCTGAGGTTTGGGATGTTCTGGCTGACGTGATCCGTGAACATCCAGTGATGCTGAATCGTGCACCTACTCTGCACCGTCTCGGTATCCAGGCGTTCGAACCGGTTCTGATCGAAGGTAAAGCGATTCAACTGCACCCACTGGTATGTGCGGCTTATAACGCTGACTTCGACGGTGACCAGATGGCGGTACACGTACCTCTGACTCTGGAAGCCCAGCTTGAAGCCCGTGCCCTGATGATGTCTACCAACAACATCCTGGCACCTGCAAGTGGCGAGCCTATTATCGTACCTTCCCAGGACGTTGTACTGGGTCTGTACTACATCACCCGTGACCGTATTAACGCCAAGGGTGAAGGCATGGCTTTCGTTGATGTTAACGAAGCCCTGCGTGCATACCGTACCGGTCATGCTGATCTGCATGCCCGCATCAAGGTGCGTGTATCAGAAAGATACAAAGACGACGACGGCGTAGAGCACAGCAATGCCTTCCTGGCTGATACCACTGTTGGTCGTATCCTGCTGTGGGAAGTTGTGCCTGAAGGCCTGCCTTTTGAACTGGTCAACCAGACCATGAAGAAGAAGGCGATCTCTCGTCTATTGAATACCTGTTACCGCAACGTTGGTCTGAAAGAAACCGTTATCTTTGCTGACCAGATGCTGTACATGGGCTTCCATTACGCGACCATCTCCGGTTCGTCTATCGGTGTTAACGACTTCGTTATCCCGGGTGACAAGAGCCGTATCATCGATGACGCTAATGAAGAAGTGCGTGAGATTGAAAACCAGTTTGCTTCCGGCCTGGTAACCCAGGGTGAGAAGTACAACAAGGTGATCGATATCTGGTCTCGTGCCAACGAATTGCTGGCCAAGCGCATGATGGACAACCTGAAGTCCGATACCGTTATTAACCGTGACGGTAAAAAGGAAGAGCAGGAATCCTTCAACAGCGTTTACATGATGGCTGACTCCGGTGCTCGTGGTAGTGCTGCACAGATTCGTCAGTTGGCCGGTATGCGTGGTCTGATGGCCAAGCCAGACGGCTCCATCATCGAAACGCCTATTACTGCGAACTTCCGTGAAGGTCTGAACGTACTGCAGTACTTCATCTCTACTCACGGTGCTCGTAAAGGTCTGGCCGATACCGCTCTGAAGACAGCGAACTCCGGTTACCTGACACGTCGTCTGGTAGACGTAGCCCAGGATCTGGTTGTTACTCAAGACGACTGTGGCACTGTACATGGTCTGCCAATGACTCCGCACATCGAAGGGGGTGAAGTTGTTGAACCTCTGGGTGAGCGTATTCTGGGCCGTGTTGTCGCTGAAGACGTACTCAAGCCGGGTGCCGATAATGAGATTGCTGTACCAGCTGGTACTTTGATCGATGAAGCCTGGGTCAAGCGTCTGGAGCTGATGAATGTTGACGAAGTTAATGTTCGCTCTCCAATCACCTGTGATACCCGTTACGGTATCTGCTCCAGCTGTTACGGTCGTGACCTCGGACGTGGACACCTGGTTAACAAGGGTGAAGCTGTCGGCGTTATCGCTGCACAGTCTATCGGTGAGCCCGGTACCCAGCTGACCATGCGTACCTTCCACATCGGTGGTGCTGCTTCCCGTGCTTCTGCACAGGACAATATTTCTGTGAAGAGTAAAGGTATAGCACGCCTGCTGAACCTGAAGCATGTTGAACGTAAAGACGGCAACCTGGTTGCGGTAAGTCGTTCCGGTCAGCTGGCTATTGCAGATGAGTTCGGTCGTGAGCGTGAGCGTTACAAACTGCCATACGGTGCCGTTTTGTCCGTGAAGGACAACATGGGTGTTGAAGCCGGTCAGGTTGTTGCCAAGTGGGATCCACACACGCACCCGATTGTTACTGAACTGTCTGGTACGGTTAAGTTCCTGGGCATGGAAGAAGGCATTACCGTCAAGACTCAGACTGATGATCTGACGGGGCTGTCCAACATTGAAGTACTGGATCCGAAGGATCGTCCTTCTACTGGTAAGGATATTCGTCCTGCTATCCAGCTACTGGATGCCAACGGTAAAGAACTGAAGCTGCCTAATACTGACGTAACAGCGCAGTACTTCCTGCCAGCTAATGCTCTGGTTAACCTGGCGGACGGTACCACTGTAGAAATTGGTGACGTTGTTGCCCGTATTCCACAGCAGTCCGGCGGTAACAAGGACATCACCGGTGGTCTGCCACGAGTGGCGGATCTGTTTGAAGCCCGTAAGCCTAAAGAGCATTCTATTCTTGCGGAAATCACCGGTACCATCGGCTTCGGTAAAGAGACCAAAGGCAAGAAGCGTCTGGTTATCACTCCGAACGATGGCAGCGATCCGTATGAAGAGCTGATTCCGAAGTGGCGTCACCTGAACGTGTTCGAAGGTGAGCAGGTTACCAAGGGTGAAGTAATCTCTGACGGTCCTACCAACCCGCACGACATTCTGCGTCTGTTGGGTGTTGGTGAGCTGGCACGTTATATCGTTAACGAAATCCAGGACGTATACCGTCTGCAGGGCGTTAAGATTAACGACAAGCACATCGAAACCATCCTGCGTCAGATGCTGCGTAAGGTAGAAGTTAGCAATACTGGTGATTCTACACTGATCCGTGGTGATCAGATGGAACTGACTTCTGTTCTTGAAGAGAACGAGAAGCTGGCTTCCCAGGACCAGATCCCTGCCAAGTACGATCGTGTACTGCTGGGTATCACCAAAGCGTCTCTGGCGACTGAATCCTTCATCTCTGCGGCTTCCTTCCAGGAAACCACACGAGTACTGACGGAAGCAGCGGTTACCGGTAAGCGTGACTACCTGCGTGGTCTGAAAGAGAACGTAGTTGTGGGTCGTTTGATCCCGGCAGGTACGGGTCTGACTTACCACGAAGAGCGTCGTAAGGGTCGTGAAGAGCCTGAGTTTGAAGTACCGAGCAAGGTATCTGCTTCTGAAGTTGAAGCGGCTCTGTCTGAAGCTCTTAACTTCGGCGAAGTCTGATAGCAGTAGCTATTCGACCATAGAGAAAGGCTGCCTTGTGCAGCCTTTCTTGTATCTGGGGTAGTGAAAATACTATGTAGTAACTCATGGTGATAAGTTCTGCGATCAGTGTTTTTGAGATACAAGTCGCTCAAGGAATATAATGTTGAGCACTTCAGGTGCAAAGCTCTGCCATTCAACGGGTAAAGGGAAAGAAAAGATTCAGTCCCCAAAGAGAATGGTATGAGAAAATAATGAGTGATAAAAAATACAGATACATCTACTGACGCTTGATGTAGGCTACGGTGTCAGTGCTGGACACTCGCAAGGAGTCGCTGTGGCGGAGAATAATTTTAAAAAGTTCATTGGTAAAAAAGGCAAGGTTTATAACGCTCGCTGGGAGGAGGCATTTGATCGCATCCTCACGCCTTTTGAAGAATTTATCCATCGTCAGACAACCAGCGGTATTCTGCTGATGATCTGCGCTGTCATCGCTCTGGTGATAGCGAACAGTAATCTTTACCCTGCTTATGAGCATGTTCTGAAAACCTACGCTGGTATTTCCATTGGCGATGGTGGTCTGAAAATGTCTATCCACCATTGGGTTAATGATGGTTTGATGGCCTTTTTCTTTTTCCACGTGGGTTTGGAACTCAAACGTGAATTCCTTGTTGGGGAATTGTCGGATCTCAAGCATGCCGTTCTGCCCATAATGGCCGCTATCGGTGGCATGGTTGTACCTGCCCTGATTTATGCAGGTCTTAATCCGGAAGGGGTTGCCGCCGATGGCTGGGGAATCCCGATGGCAACGGACATTGCCTTTGCCGTAGGTACCTGTGCACTTCTGGGTGGTCGTGTTCCAAATAGTCTGATCACCTTCCTGGTGGCTTTGGCCATTGTTGATGACCTGGGTGCCATCGCGATTATCGCCATTTTCTACACCAATGAAATCAATCAGATGGCATTGATGTGGGCAGTAGGCTTTACTGCATTTTTATCGGTGCTCAATGCATCTGGTATCCGTAATCCGCTTCCCTATTTATTGGTGGGTGCCGGGCTCTGGTTCCAGTTATACGAAGCAGGTATCCATGCAACGCTTGCCGGTGTGATCACTGCCTTTGCCGTACCGGCAAAACCGAAATACGATCCTGTGGCGTTCAGTGACCAGATAAAGGGTCTGATCCGTCGATTTGATAGCAGTTACCGGCCAGGTGAGAATGTTCTACGCAATGAAAAAATGCGTGCTTATGTTCGTGCTTTGGGAGACGGTAGCCGGTTAGCAGAAGCGCCATTGCAGCGGATCGAAACAGGTTTGCACCTGCCGGTGACCTATATTGTCATTCCTATTTTCGCTCTGGCCAATGCCGGCATCCCTTTTAATGTATTTTCAGGGGATGCAGAGATCTTTAATAACATTACTCTCGGAGTCACTCTGGGTCTGGTGTTAGGTAAGTTGATTGGTATTGCCGGAGCTACCTGGGTTGGTTGGAAGCTGGGCTGGGGTGAGTTACCTCACAATTGCAACTTCATGCATATTGTCGGTGTTGCTTTCCTGGGAGGGATAGGCTTTACCATGTCGATCTTTATTTCTGAGCTGGCATTTGTCGGAAACCCTAATGATCTGGTATTGGCAAAAGCCGGTGTATTGGTCGCCTCGTTGATAGCTGGTATTGCAGGCTATATATGTCTGGCAAAAGCATCGCCAAAACCGGTGGAAGATAACAGCTATGGGCAGGCATAAAGCTCAGTAGTTCCCATTTGAATATTTGTAGCCCGGAGTTTACTCCGGGTTTTTTATGCCGATGTTTGAGTGAAATTTAATTATGAGGCTACTTCAAAGCAGCTCCTGGTGCATTTTAAGAAGTTTGTCTTTGTGTCAGACATGTCATTAAACAGTCATCTGAAACCGTTATAAAAAGTCCTGATCAAATTAATAGAATCAGGAACCTCAATGGAACTGAAACTCGCTCGTCACGCCTTTCTTTTGGCTGCTCCTTTCGTTATCGCCGGCTGCTCAACGGTTCAGGAAACCGCTGGAATCACTTATCCAACGATGGAGCCTATCGGACGTTACGCGTCAGGTAATTTTCATAAAGGTGCGGCAGAGATTGTAGCCTGGCATAAAGCGAGCCAGTCCATCTACGTTGTGAATGCCAGTGATAAAACTATTGAGGCTCTTTTGAAAAATGAGTGGGTAACCATGTATATTTACCCACTTCACTCACCCCATTGAACTCACCTGAAGGCTCACATGGAAGACCTGTTTCAGACCGCTCTTGGCATTACCGCTCCTT
>NZ_JBPCXO010000578.1:0-4774 GCF_051008435.1 Endozoicomonas sp.
CGTCCCTGTGTAGCACCTTGCAAGTGCATTGTTATTAACACAGGTATTTTGCCTGAACAGCACAGAGGGCGCTCCTTTCAGTTCATTCTGTCTTACTTCTTCAGATCGTTAAGCGGGACTTAAGGCATTATTGGGTCCGGGCGTAACCGTACTGGAAAAAGCAAACGCCAGCAGGGGCCACAAAACGATACTCAACTCACCAGTCATTATGAACCTCCCGGTATTCTTATCTGGCCTTTCAGATAGAGCACTGCTTTACCACGAAGCAAAACCCTGTTCTCAACCCACTCACACTCAAGATGCCCCTTTCTCTGGGAAATCTGCTCTGCACTGAGTACTTTCTTGTCTAGATAATCAGACCAATATGGCGTTAGCATAGTATGAGCTGACCCGGTAACCGGATCTTCTTTAATGGCTACTTCGGGTCCACCAAACCAGCGGGAAACAAAGTCTACCCCTACTCTTTCTGAACGGGCTGAAATGACCACACCTCGCACCCTGCTGTTTTTCAGCCCGGTAAAATCCAGATCAAGCTGAGCCACCGTTGCTTCATCCGGTGCAATAATCAGCAGATCATCCCTGTTAAACCTTGAATCCATCGCTTCAAAGGGAAGCAAACTGGCCACTTCCTCTGGAACCGGTTCCTGCGAATAAGAGGCTGCAGGGAAATCCAGCTCGATCAGATCTTCTTTAAACCTTACCTTCAAAACACCGGACAAACTTTTAAAAGACAACTCTTCAGAACGGTCTCCCAGTTCATGTCGGATCACATAACTGGCTGCCAGTGTCGCATGCCCACAAAGGCTGACTTCTGTTCCTGGCGTGAACCAGCGAATGTGGTAGTTTCCATCCGCTCCTGAAATAAAGGCGGTTTCTGAAAGATTATTCTCCAGTGCAATACTCTGCATGAGCTCATCTGAAAGAGCCTCTTCAACAGGACAAATGGCTGCAGGATTCCCTCCAAACAACTCACTGGTAAAAGCATCCACCTGATAAATTGGAAGCACTTTCATTGTTCACTTTCCTTTACTGTAGTGCGGTCAAACACGATCTGGACTCTCTTGTTTTGCTTGCCCTTACTTTCAACCCTGGCAACTCTGACCGGCCCTATTTCTCCAGTCCTTGTAACATGAGTACCCCCGCATGGCTGAAAATCGGTTTCATGAACCCGAATCATTCTGAGCTGTCCGGCTCCTCGAGGTGGCTGTACTGACATGGTTTTGACCAGCTCAGGCTGTTCATCAAGAATGCTTTCATCAAGCATCTCTACAGAAACCGGCAGATCCTTTGCGATCAAGTCATTCAAGGCATCAGTCAGTTGTTGCTTATCTGGCAGTCCATCCTTCAGGCAAAAATCCAGCCTGCCCTTCTGATCCGTCATACCTCCACCGGTTACACTCTCAGGAATAACAGCACACAGCAGATGCAGGCAGGTATGCATACGCATATGGGCATACCTTCTTTCCCAGTCCAGCTCCAAAGTGACTGAGTCGCCTGGGTTCAATGAAACAGCAGGCTCATCCAGAATATGCAGCACTCTCCCTGATTCCCTGCATCGACGAGTGTCACTCACTTTCACAGTTTCTCCACTCTGGGTCACCAGGCTTCCTGTGTCACCCGGCTGACCACCCCCCCCGTGGGATAGAAAATCGTATCGGCCAGTACCAAATGATTTTCTGATGCCTCAAGGACAATCGTCTGAAGCTGTTTCAGATAAGGATCAAGAGTGTAAGACATAGGATCATTCGGCATAAATTGTCACCATACAATTTAGTTTTTATTTTAACTTTCAAGTTGATTGCAGTTTAGATGCTGCCTAAAATGGTTCAATTCTTTTATTGTCACCATGACAATTATAATAAATCGTTGAAAGTATGATTGATTGGCATCCTAATCTGGATCGTTTTTCCGGACCCAAATACAAAGCTCTGGCTGACGCCATAGAAGTGGCCATAACCGAAGGCGAGTTGAGCAGTGGTGATCGATTACCCACCCACCGCTCTCTGGCTGACCAGCTGGGCGTTACCATCGGTACTGTCACCCGAGGCTACGCCGAGGCTGAGCGTCGACGACTGGTTACCGCAAGAGTAGGCAGCGGTACTTTTATTCTTGGAAAAGTATGGGAGAAAAGAGACTTCTCAGTCCCTGAGCCCCAGGAATCCGATCTCATAGATCTGAGTCTCAGCCTGCCAGTTCCCGCCCGCAGGGAACAGATTCTGGCAAAAAGCCTGGCTTCTATTGCTGAAGAATGGGAACACCTTTCCACCCTGCTGGATTATCACCCGGAAACCGGCATTGCCAGGCACAGGGAATCAATGGCTCGCTGGATGCGTTATCACGGAATGGAAGCTGATCCTGATAAGATCCTGATCACTTCCGGTGGACAGAATGCCAACATGCTTACCCTCCAGGGACTTCTGAGGCCCGGTGATATTATCGCTTCAGAGCACCTGACTTACCCTGGTTTTATCAATGCCGCCAGACAATGGCAGCTTCGTCACATGGGATTAGCCATGGACCAGCATGGCTTAACCCCCCAGGCTCTGGATCAATGTTGCCATCAGTTCAAGCCACGCCTTCTTTATCTGATGCCGAACCTTCAAAACCCTACTGCTACTCTGATGCCATTGGGCCGACGTCAGGAGATTCTGGATGTTGCCGCCTTACATAAGCTTGTAATTCTGGAAGACGACGTTCAATTCATTCCGCCTGAAAACCGGCTCCCCTCTCTATACAGCCTTGCACCAGAACGAGTGGTATACACCTCGAGCTTTTCCAAATCTCTGGCAGGAGGACTGAGAGTTGGATTTATCTGCAGTTCTGATGACCTGAACCAGAAAATCAGGATAGCCATGCGCAACAACTGCTGGAGCGCACCACCGTTAATGTCTGAAGTAGCAACGGAATGGATTGATTCCGGAGAAGCCTGGCAACTGACCGCCTGGCAACGGGAAGAAATACTGCATCGTCAACAAATTCTGAAAGAAACCATCGGGCATCTGGATATTCAATCACAGCCCTACAGCTTTCATGCCTGGCTCAAACTGCCTGAACCCTGGCGAGCAGAAACATTTGTACAACAGCTTGAAAGTAAAAATGTTAAAGTACTGCATTCTGAAGTTTTCGCAGTTGGCAGCTCAGCTGCACCTCAGGCAGTTAGAATCTGTATCAGCAGTCCATCATCAAGGGATCGACTCAGAAGAGGCCTGGAAACGATCAGCGACATGCTAGCCTCTGACCCCAATCCGATTTTGAGACCCATCGTCTTTTAAATGGTTTTTTAGATGAAACGACTAAATTATTCCTGGTTTAACGGTATTCTGGCTTTAGCAGGTTGGCTGATTTGCCTGGCAACTCAGTCAATCTGGGCTGTTGCTGCCAGCGTAATCATCCTGATGGTACATTTTTCCACTTCCGGTTCCTGGAAAAAAGAACGGGAGATTCTGGTCATCACACTCATTCTGGGAAGTGCTCTGGACAGTGTGATGAGTAATTTCAGCCTTCTTAACTTTTTGGGAGACAGTCGAATTCTTCCGTCCTGGCTGGCCTGCGTCTGGATTATGTTAGGGATTACCATTCGCCACAGTTTAAGCTGGACAGCTAAAAACAGACTGACCGGTAACGTGTTGATTATTGTTTTAACCGCTGGACATTACAGTGCATTAATAAATTTTACGCCTGTTTCTTCCTATCTACCCACCTGGCAGGCCGTCAGTATTCTTGCCTTATCTGCAACGGTTATGATCAATATTATCCTGACATTCTCTGATATCTGGCTGGAAAAATATCAACGACAGAATCCACAATAATCATTATTCCATCATCAGGCTTATCCACTCGATAAGCCTGCTTTATTGACTTCATAATCCATCAAACATAAGGGAAGAAGATCATTTTTCCCCATCAATTCTGATGAAAGACTGACTCAAATACTATTCATACTTAAAAACCACTACAACCTGATTCTTTACTCAGGGTTTTGCACTAATCAGGGTCATTATCAGAAACGTTTACATAAAAGTTTCATTTTCTATACATAAAATATTGCAAGATACAGTCATTTCTGTGTAGCCTGACAGCATCGTCAGGTGATGAGCGTTAGATTCCATAACGCACGAACAATAACAAAGGAACGTATTTGATGACCGTCTCAGCATCCCCTGTTAATGCCAGCGATTTTCTGAATCAAAAGGCAGCTGATATCAAGTCCTGGTACGAATCCGGCACTCAGCCCATAGAAGGCCTGAATGTTCGTAAAATGCCAGCCCGGGTAGAACCCCTTGATTTTATACCTAAACAGGGAAAAACCAAAAATAAGGCCCGTTTCAAACTAATTGTCAGTAAGAACTTCAAACTCTGGTCGATGGATATTGAAATTAGCTTTTTCTGTCAGCCTTGGTTAAGTAATGACGGTATTGCCAACCCTCCCGGCTTGCTTTTCTCTGTTATTGATGACGAAGAGAATGCCCGTGCGATTGAATACCTGCCGACTGTATTTGATTATGAAGAAGAATCTATGGATGCATCAGAGTGGTTCAGCTTCTGGATTCAAAAGATTCTGAAAAGACCCTCTATCAAGATTGTTTTTGCCTACAAGCAATTGCTTTCTTCAGAACTGGATGACTAACGTGTATTGCAATCGTTCTTCTTAGGGGTACAGCAATTAATAATTTACCGGCTCTGGCACAATAGCAACATCCCACTTTCGTAACTCAGGGTTTCGTATGATGTAAGGTTGAATTTCCTTCAATTCAGCTTTACTGAGCTTCACTCC
>NZ_JBPCXO010000579.1:0-12456 GCF_051008435.1 Endozoicomonas sp.
TTTATGAGCATCGGCGGCGGCTTTTGTTGTTTTTTTGTCCTTCAACAAAAACTATCAAAAGTCAGCTGTCGATGCCCTTTTATCCTCGAAATTGTTCATTCCTACCCACAGATACCCCTGAAGAGCCAAAAATAATAAAGTGATTTATATGACAGAGTTCGACTACATCATTGTGGGGGGAGGCTCTGCAGGCTGTGTTCTGGCCAACCGCCTGTCTGAAAATCCTGATCATCAGGTCTGTCTGGTAGAAGCAGGCGGAAGTGATAAATCTCCATTGGTCTACATTCCCGCCGGAGCTGCGGTCACTGTGCCTCATGGCATGCATAACTGGCAGCTGAATGCCATGAAGCAGTCCACCATGAATAACCGGGATATTTATTGTCCCCGGGGAAAGACCCTGGGAGGCAGTAGCTCCATCAACGCCATGCTCTATATCAGAGGGCAAAAGCAAGACTACGATCAATGGGCTGCTCAGGGGAATGAAGGCTGGTCTTTTAATGAGGTGCTTCCCTATTTCCGGAAAGCCCAGAATCAGGAGAGAGGAGCTTCTGAGTTTCATGGAACCGGTGGTCCTCTGAATGTTGCCGATCCCAGGAGTCAACACTGTTTAAGCGAGGCCTTTATAAGAGGGGCGGTAGAAGCAGGAGAAAAAGACAATCCGGACTTTAATGGTGCAGATCAGGAAGGTGTTGGCTGGTATCAGGTGACGCAGAAAGAGGGGCAAAGATGCAGCTCAGCCGCAGCTTATCTGCACCCTGTAATCGATCGGCCCAATCTGACCGTCATGACGGATAGTCAAACTGCCAGGGTTATTCTGGAAGGCAAAAAAGCGAAAGGTGTTGAAATCGTTCGAGGTGTTGTCAGAAGGAAGCTCTTTGCTCGAAAAGAAGTCATTCTTTCTGCCGGTGCCTTTGGCTCTCCCCAGTTAATGCTACTTTCCGGTATCGGTTCCAGAGAAAAGCTGGATTCTCATAATATTGACTGCTTGCATGAGTTGCAGGGTGTGGGTGAAAACCTTCAGGAGCATCCTGATGTTCTGGTGGTAGTTAATGACAAGACGGCTTCATCTGTTGCTTTTGGCAGACCTTTAGGGATGGTAAGAGGAATAAAGGATATAGCGAAATACATCCATAAAAAGGAAGGCTTTTTGGCCAGTAGTCTGGCGGAGTCTGGCGGAGTCTGGCGGTTTTATAAAATCTTCACCAGATGTCGAAAGGCCTGACCTGCAACTGCATTTCATACCGGTAGCCATGGAAGATCATGGGCGTAAACTCTCGAGAAACCTCCAGTATGGCTTTACGATTCATGTCTGTGTCCTGAGGCCAAATAGCCGTGGTCGTGTATCCCTTAAAAGTGCATCGCCCACTGATGATCCAGAGATTGAACTGAATCTTCTGGAAAAACAGGCTGATATGGACTGTCTGATCCTTGGGGTTAAAAGAGTAAGAGAGATTATCCAATCACCTGAGCTGTCCCGCTATGCAGGAGTGGAGTATCTACCAGGATCTGATGTACAGGGTGATGATGGGCTTGAGTCTTATATAAGAAATAATGCTAATCACATCTACCATCCTGTGGGCACCTGCAAGATGGGAGTTGATGACATGGCTGTTGTCGATAACCGACTGAAAGTTCATGGGCTAGAAGGCTTGCGAGTGGTTGACGCTTCAATCATGCCAACCCTTATCAGCGGGAATACCAATGCACCTGCAATTATGATTGCGGAGAAAGCAGCTGCTATGATTCTTGCTGAACACTCGCCAAAAGCTCAGTCTGAAAAGAGTTCAGTGACAGAAGAGGTTGCGGTCTGAGATTTTAATCAATGTCTCTTGCTCCACGCCTTAGGCCTGGTGCAAGAGGAGAAACAGTGTGTTTTTGATGAGTGACACGCATGGCACTTATCAAAACACAGCATTTCCCTGCCTCATTAATTCGATCTGTAGACCGTCAAATGAGCAGTTATATACCTGGATCAGAAAGCATACTGGTTTAAAGCCGGTTCTCGGATTGAGAGGTTCGTCTATACCCAGTATCTGCTACCCGATTAAAAGGTGCATTCCTTTCCAGGCCAGTATCAGACTTATGTCACCCGTTCTTCTTCAACAAGGCAAAGCCTCGGGTGACACCGTCCCTGGACCGACAATAACAGTCAGGCTGGCAAAGATTCTTCCTGGGAAGATTGTGTGCTCTGGCCTGTGCTTTCTCCACCACTAGGAATAACACGAGTGGCTATTAGCCCCTTGGGTCCCTGGCCAATTTCAAATTGCACAAGTTGTCCGGCTTTCAGGGTTTTAAAGCCGTCCATTTCAATAACGGAGTAATGTATGAGCACGTCTTGATTTTCAGTGGCTTCCTGGGCTTGGATGAACCCATATCCCTTGGGATTGTTAAACCACTTCACTGTACCTTCCAGCATAGCTTCCATTTCCTTCTTGGTCGCTTCCATACAGCGCGATTCCTACATTATTTACATTGAAGGAACTGCCGGGAAACTGCAACCCTTGTTGTTTTATTTTTAGTCACATTTTTATTCTGTATCATCCTTGTCACAGAGCTCTTTCTTGGTGATGTCTTCTCGGCTTGAAAATTTTCAAGCTAATAGTACAGCCTACATTTCCATATAGAGCTAAACCTATTATAAGACCATCTTGACGCGAGATAACAGCCTATTTTGAATTTCGGGAATAGTTACCGCAGTATTTTTGTGAATTAATTATACCGCTCAGGATTTATGGGGCTTATTCGGTTTTTCAGGGGAACCCTGTGCTGCAGGTAAGTCTTTTATCCAGGACCATTCAATCCATGAACCGTCGTAGTTTTTTATCTTTTTGTATCCAAGAATTTCAGAGAGAATAAACAGAGTATGAGCGGAACGCACACCGGACTGACAATAAATAATAATTTCCTTATCCGGTGTGATTCCTGCTTTGTGGAATAAACGACTTAATTGCTCTTTATCAAGAAATCCCTTTTCATTGACGGTCTGTTTGTATTCAAACCAGATACTGCCAGGAATTCTGCCATGACGATGAGCGCCGGATTTTCTGATTTTACCCGTGAATTCATCCAGGCTCCTGACATCAACAAGAATGGCGTTCTCTTTTTTCTGTATCGACTTTACCTGATCCAGCTCAGCTAGCCATTGAGGGTGAGGTGTGCCACGGAACGAATAATTTGATCGTTGGGGCGCTTTAGGTGATTTAAAATTGAGTTTTTTCTTTTGTTTTTCCCACTCTGTCAGGCCTCCGTTCAGAATAGAGACCTGATCATGGCCATATAACTTGAGTATCCACCAAAGGCGGGCTGCATCCATTCCCTGTTGATCATCATAAAGAATAATGTCTGTTTCCGGGGTGGCTCCCAGACGGCTCAACAGCTGGGACAGCTTATGCTGGCTGGCTCTCATGCCGGAGTAGGGGTAATCATTTTCATCAGCCTGAAAAGCAGGGCGCCAGACATTGTGGGCACCGGGGATGTGACCCAGCATGTAACTGATTCTGGGACGTACATCCAGAATAAGCCAATGACCTGGTTGCTGGATCTTTTTCTCAAGGTCATCAAGATTGATCAGAGCATTTGAGTGAGCTGGATCTGACAGTGCAGCTGACAACATAAGAAGCAGAAGAGCCGAAGGCTTCTGCCGAATCAGTGAAATTTTTATAAGGTTTAGTTTTGATCGGAACCATTGAACTTCATTGAGCCCGATTCTGGCAGAGGAAATTGCGCCATAAATCGTCGATCGATCCAATCTTTCCACAGCCATATTAAACGTCCCCTGGCTTTGAACCAGCCTCTTGAAGCAATTGCCCGACCGTCAGCACAGCTTAGCAGAGAGAGAGAATGACTCTGGGGTTGGTAAGGTTCCAGCGTTTTCCCTTCCAGCATGAAGCGGATATTTTGAAACAGGGTCGGGGCCTGTCGAACCGCATAAACGCCGGACTTGGCCAGCCTGGAATGTGTGAATTCGGCTATATCGCCACAGGCGAAAACATTCTTATGGCTTATAGATTGCAGCGAGGGATTCACCTGGATAAATCCCTGAGGGCTTGTGGCCAGTTGGCTTTCAGAGGGCCAGGTAGAGGGCGCAGCCGGTGTGGCAAGAATCAAGGCATCATAGGGCAGGCTTTCGTTCTGATCACTGATCAGAGTTTTATCATTGACTCGGGCTACCCGAAAATTATTATGAACGTTTATTTGTTTTTGCCTAATATCCTTGGCAACCATTTTCTGAACTTTCAGCGGATGACCTGCGAGGATGCCACGGGCAGTAACGATATGTATTTTGAGTTGATCAAGGCTCCGAAAGCGTTGATGAAGAGCCAGTGCTACCTCAACACCTGCTGCGCCAGCGCCAATGATAGCTAGATTGAAACTACTGTTCTGCTTTATCTGTTCAGGCAGGGGGTGGTTCAGCCAGGACAGAAAAGGTTGGATCGGTTTTATGCTGATACAGTCTTTTACGTCAATGACTCGAGCCTGGGTCGAGCCTGTATTGATGGAGAGAAGGTCATAATGGAGGCGGTCACCCTTTTCAAGGATTAGCTCATTTGCCTCGGCATCGACACCCGACAGAGTCGCCTTTATAAATGTGCATTTTGATTCATTCGCCAGGGATTCAAGGTCAATATGGGCTTGTTCAGCGGTATATTGGCCAGAAATAACACCAGGTAGCATCCCTGAATAGGGCGTGTAACGACTGGCAGAAACGAGGATGAAACGGGCAGGTGGCATTTTTGACTTCTGCAGCTTTTTCAGAAAAAGCGCATGAGTATGGCCCCCGCCAGCCAAGACAACCGTGGGCTGAATATTTTTACTCATTCCTGCGTCTCAATCATTATGTTCATCATTTATAAATCATCAGATCCTGAAAGGTCTGACCTTGATTGTATCGTGAAAAGTATTTTTCTTCGTCATAGCTGCTTCGTGTTCAGTGGGTTTTTTATACGGAAGTAAGAGTCTGTCCGTTATAAAAAAGAACAAACCTTAGATCCATTTACTTTTTGTGATGTGGGCTTGTCATGATTAATTTATTTTTTATCGTCTTTGCTACAAGGCCGTAGCTGAAGCAATGCGGATATTTCTTAACATCCGGAAAACTTTGTAGAACGCTTCATAGTCTAAACTGTCATAACTTTAGAGCACGGTTAAATTTGCAGTTTTCAGGAATAGATACCCAGCTACCCGAAGGAATAACAAAGCTGTTTTGAGATAAAAACAAAATTCTTTTCATGTTCGTCAGAGTTATATGACAGAGGGTGTGCCTTTGGTGTCTGGAAAGTTATCCCTGTTGCCACTGACTATGCTGGTGACCGGAAATATGATGGGGGCCGGTATCTTTCTGTTGCCTTCATCTCTGGCCAGTTATGGCTCCATCATTCTGTTGGGCTGGGTAGTAACCGTCATCGGCTCAGTCATGCTTTCTCTGGTATTTGTTCGGCTGGGGGCAGACTGTAAGTCGGGTTCTGGTCTGTATTCATTCACTCGTACCGGTTTGGGTCGCTACGTGGGTTCTCAAGTCGTGTATGGATACTGGGTGGCCATTTGGATTGGTAATATTGCCGTGGCACTCAGTGGTGTGGGTTATCTGAGTTATTTTTTTCCGGTTTTGACAGATCAGTGGATGGCATCATTTGCAGCTATAGCGGTTGTATGGAGCCTTAGTCTGCTGAATATGACCGATATCCGCATCATTGGCCAGTTTCAGATAGTCACTGCATCCTGCATGCTGGTTCCCGTCCTGCTGGTGAGTACTCTTGGCTGGACACAATTCGACTTCAACAATATTACCCAGTCATTTAACGTCACAGATCAACCTGGAAGTAAGGTCTTTTCAGAATCGGTCACGCTCACCTTGTGGTCATTTATTGGCCTGGAATCAGCCTGCAATTTATCGGGGCATGCGAAAAATCCAAGAAGGGATGTCCCCTTTGCCACTTTGCTTGGCACGTTATTGGCGGCACTCTTTTACATACTCAGCACCACGGCCATGATGGGTATTGTCCCTAATGAAGCGCTGCAAGGCAGTGCTGCTCCCTTTTCTATTACTGCTCGCTATTTGCTGGGTGAATGGGCGGGTGAAATGGTCAGTGCCATGGCTGTCATCGCCTGTTTTGGCAGTCTGAATGGCTGGATTCTGATGCACTCCCAGGTGGCTCGTGTCGCTTCTGCGGATGGCCTTCTGCCTGCCCGTTTCGGCATTTTGAACCGCTTTGGTTCTCCCTGGCAGGGATTGCTCATCACCGCCATCCTGATGTCTATTCTGGTGCTGATGACCGCTGAGCCTACGGTCCAGAAACACTTTGAATTTATTGTTCTGATCGCGGTATACATTATGCTGCTGGCCTATTTTTTTGCCTGCTTGTCTTGCCTTCAAATTCAGAGAAGAAAGCCTCAGGGTTTGACGCCAGGCTGGCTGATCATCATTTTACTTTCTGCGTGCTACTGCCTTCTTGGTCTTAGTGGTGCGGGGTACCCGGTATTGTTTTATGGGACGGTGCTGGTGATTTTTGGTGGAGCGCTTTACTGGTTTCAGCATCGGGGCAATAAAAAGCCGGATCCCCTGAAGGATCCGGCTCATGGTTGATACTATGACAGTCTGATGGGATCAGGCAGCTTCGGTCTCTTCTGTTTCCTGTTTGGGTAAGCCGTAAATGGTTTTTACGCCTCCCCATTCATCAACAGACTCCATATGTACATCAAAACCCCACAATCTGTGGATATGTTTGATGATCTCACGACTGCTGTCAGACTCCAGCGGGCGATCCTGGTGCATGAAGTGTCGCAGCGTAATGGAACGATCACCCCGGGTGTTCACACTGTAAACCTGGATGTTAGGCTCGCGGTTACCCAGATTGTATTGAGCCGCTAACGATTCCCTAACCTTCCGATAACCTGTTTCATCGTGAATAGCGTTGACTTCCAGGAACGGGTTGGATTCATTGTCGTCAATGCAGAACAGTTTCAGGTCTCTCATCACTTTGGGTGAGAGGTACTGCATGATGAAACTTTCGTCCTTGAAGTTCTTCATGGCGAAGTGAACGGTTTCCAGCCAGTCTGAACCGGCCAGATCGGGGAACCAGTGTCGATCTTCTTCCGTCGGGTTTTCACAGATCCGACGAATGTCCTGGAACATGGCAAAGCCCAGTGCGTATGGGTTAATGCCACTGTAGCGAGGATCATCAAAGTCAGGCTGGAACACCACGTTGGAGTGCGAGTGCAGAAACTCCATGATGAAGCCTTCGGTAATGTGGCCCTCGTTATACATTTCGTGCATCAGGTGATAATGCCAGAAAGTAGCCCAGCCTTCGTTCATCACCTGAGTTTGGCGCTGTGGATAGAAATACTGGGCGACTTTGCGAACGATCCGAATCAGTTCACGCTGCCAGGTATCCAGTAACGGTGCGTTTTTCTCGATGAAGTAGAGAATGTTTTCTTCCGGATCCCTTGGATAACGCTCGGTCTGTTTTACCTCGTTATCTTCACGCAGAGGAATGGTTCGCCAGAGGTCATTCAGATTACGCTGAATATACTCTTCACGCTCTTTGGCTCGTGCTTTTTCCTCTTCCGGTGAAATAGGGCGAGGACGCTCATAGCGATTCACACCCTGGTTCATCAGCGCATGACAGGCGTCCAGCAGGTCTTCAACGGCATCGACACCATGTTTTTCTTCGCACTCAGCAATATAGTTTTTGGCGAACAGCAGGTAGTCAATAATCGAGTCCGCATCGGTCCACTGTCTGAACAGATAGTTACCCTTGAAGAAAGAGTTGTGACCGTAACAGGCATGGGCAATAACCAGGGCCTGCATAGGCATGGTGTTCTCTTCCATCAGATAGGCGATGCAGGGATTGGAGTTGATCACAATCTCATAAGCCAGACCCATCTGTCCGCGCTGATAACTTTTCTGGTTGCTAAGGAACTGTTTACCAAAACTCCAGTGGTTGTACATCAGTGGCATGCCAACGGAAGCGTAGGCATCCAGCATTTGCTCGGAGCTGATCACTTCTATCTGGTTAGGATAGGTGTCTAACTTGAAGCGTTCAGCCAGCTTCGCAAGTTCTCTGTCGTATTCTTGCAGCAGTTCAAAGGTCCACTCAGAGCCTTTGGAAATGGGCTCTGCACGACGACTGGATGGCTTTTCCACATCAGTCGTGTGGAGTGGCGCATCGGGAGAAGACATCGTTTCCTGCTCATGGCGTTCCATATCAGGCATTTTGATCCTCCTTCTTTTCGAACAGTTTGCGGAAGACTGGAAAAATATCACCGGCATTGCGAATCTGTTGCATGGCAAAGTGACCGGCGTGGTTTTTCTCGATCATTTTGTATTCATGCCATAGGTTCTGATGGTGACGGTCAGTTATTTCTACATAGGAGTAGTACTGGGTCAGTGGCAACAGCTTGTCGATAATAATATTGCGGCACTTGGCAGAGTCTGCTTCCCAGTTGTCACCATCTGAAGCCTGAGCAACATAGATGTTCCACTCATTGGGGGAATATCTGTCCGTAATAATGTCGTCTGTCAGTGTTAATGCAGAAGATACCACGGTGCCACCGGTTTCCCGGGCATAGAAGAAGTCGTGTTCGTTACACTCACGGGCTTCACTGTGGTGACGGATAAACACCACTTCTATCTTCTCGTAGTTGCGCTCCAGAAACAGATAGAGCAGCAGGAAAAAGCGCTTGGCAATGTCCTTGATTTCCCGGGTCATGGAGCCGGAAACATCCATTACGCAGAACATGACGGCCTTGCTGGAAGGCTGTGGCACTTTTACCAGGTTATTGAACTTGAGATCGAATTCGTCAATAAACGGCAGGCGTTTGAGCTTACTGTTCAGTGCAGTGATTTGATCCTTGAGTTCTTGTCGTAAAACCTCATCATTGGTTTCAGGGCTCACTTCCATCTCACGCAGCTGGCGTTTCAGTGCGCGGATCTCTTTTCTTTCTTTACCGGAAAGAGCAATACGACGGGCGTGGGCTGCTTTCAGGGAACGTACTACGTTCAGTCTGTCCGGTGAACCAGCGGTCGTGTAACCGGCTCTCTTCAGTTTAAAGTCGGTAGAATCCTTAAGCTCTTTGCGAAGCAGGTTCGGCAGCTCGAGGTCTTCAAACAGATATTCCAGAAACTCTTCGCGGTTGATGGAGAAAATGAAATCATCTTCACCGGAACCGCTGTTACTGGCTTCACCTTCACCACTGCCTTGACCACCACCGCCTTCAGGACGTTGGAATCGATCACCGGCGGTGAATTCTTTATTGCCTGGGTGTACTTGTTCTGTCCGGCCACCCTGACCGTGGTGAAAAACCGGTTCTGACAGGTCTTTCTTGGGAATGCTGATATCACTGCCGCTATCAACGTCGGTAATGGAGCGTTGATCGACAGCATCCTGTACTGCCTCTTTTACCAGACCTTTATAGCGCCTCAGGAAACGCTGACGGTTGACCGTACTTTTCTTTTTCGCGTTGAGGCGTCGGTCAATTATTATGCTCATAGGACGCTCTCCTTGGGTACTGTTCAATAGGCCTGGCTGTTGGTTTAATCCAGGACTATTTTGCTACTACCATGGCAATGTCGTTTTGTTGAAAAGTAACCACTTATCCTAAAAACGACATACTTCTACAATGGTGGCTTGTCAGGTAAAACAAGATGCAGAAGCGCCCGTTAAGGCGCCGTGGTGGTTCATCATGAGCCGCCGCCAGGCCTCTTTGGCATAGCGGCGCTCTTTCTCAGCTATCTTTAAACGGTCTTTATAAACCGCTAAAGGTTTTACTGAGACTTACGAACCCGGATGTACCACTCGGAAAGCAGACGAACCTGTTTTTCGGTGTATCCATACTCAACCATACGTTTAACAAAGTCTGCATGCTTGCGCTGATCGTCGTTCGAACCTTTGGCGTTGAAGGAGATCACTGGCAGCAGGTCTTCGGTATTCGAGAACATCTTCTTCTCGATCACCGCACGCATTTTCTCGTAGCTCAACCAGCTTGGGTTTTTACCTTCGTGGTTGGCACGGGCACGCAGGACAAAGTTAACCACTTCATTACGGAAGTCTTTCGGGTTAGCGATGCCAGCTGGCTTCTCGATTTTCTCCAGCTCATCATTCAGGGCTCCTCGGTCCAGAATATGGCCGGTATCCGGATCACGGAACTCCTGATCCTGAATCCAGAAGTCAGCATAAGTGATGTAGCGGTCAAAGATATTCTGACCGTAATCGGAGTAAGACTCCAGGTATGCGGTCTGAATTTCCTTGCCCAGGAACTCAACATATTTAGGTGTCAGGTATTCCTTGATGAAGCGCATGTAGCGATCGTTTATTTCATCCGGGAACTGCTGCTGTTCAATCTGTTGTTCCAGCACGTACATCAGGTGTACCGGGTTGGCCGCTACTTCAGTAGAGTCGAAGTTGAAGACTTTGGACAGAATCTTGAACGCGAAACGGGTAGAAAGACCATCCATGCCTTCATCAACACCTGCTGCATCTTTATATTCCTGCAAAGGCTTGGCATTCGGATCGGTGTCCTTCAGATTCTCACCGTTGTAGACACGCATCTTGGAGAAAACGGATGAATTGTCTGGTTCCTTGATACGAGACAGTACGGAGAACTGGGCCAGCATTCTCAGAGTATCAGGTGCGCAAGGCGCGTCTTTCAGAGAGCTGTGTTCCAGTAATTTTTCGTAGATGCCGACTTCTTCATTGATACGTGTGCAGTAAGGCACCTTAACGATGTTTACACGGTCAATGAAAGCTTCGTTCGTCTTGTTGTTACGGAAGGTCTGCCACTCGGATTCGTTGGAGTGAGCCAGCAGGATACCTTCAAAAGGAATAGCACCCATACCTTCGGTAGAGTTGTAGTTACCTTCCTGAGTAGCAGTCAGCAGCGGGTGCAGAACCTTTACAGGGGCCTTGAACATCTCTACAAATTCCATCACACCCTGGTTAGCACGGCAGAGTGCGCCGGAGAAACTGTATGCATCCGGATCGTCCTGGGAGAACTCTTCCAGCTGACGGATGTCTACTTTACCTACCAGACTGGAGATGTCCTGGTTGTTCTCATCGCCGGGCTCAGTCTTGGCAATCGCCACCTGATTCAAACGGCTTGGGTAAACTTTAACAACGCGGAACTTGGATAGATCGCCACCGAACTCGTGCAGGCGTTTTACTGCCCAGGGAGACATGATGTACTTCAGGTAACGACCGGGAATACCGTATTCTTCGGTCAGAATCTTTCCGTCTTCTTCAGGGTTGAACAACCCCAGAGGCGATTCAAAAACGGGTGACCCTTTGATGGCATAAAAAGGTTTCAGTTCCATCAGGGCTTTAAGGCGCTCAGCCAGAGATGACTTACCGCCACCTACCGGACCCAGCAAATACAGAATCTGTTTCTTTTCTTCCAGACCCTGAGAAGCATGTTTGAAGTATGAAACAATCTGTTCGATCGCTTCTTCCATGCCGTAGAATTCTTCGAAAGCAGGATAACGCTTGATCAGCTTATTGGAAAAGATACGGCTCTTACGCGGATCACGAGACGTATCAATAATTTCTGGTTCGCCAATGGCTGACAGCATTCTCTCTGCCGCATTGGCATAAGCACCAGGGTCTGTTTTGCAAAGATCCAGGTACTCCTGAAGGCTCATCTCCTCTTGTTGAGTCGATTCGTACCTTTCCTGGTAATGAGAAAATATAGACATATCAGGCTCCCCCTCGCCATGACCTCCATGATCATCGGCGTACTAATATTTTTGTTTATCTGGGCACTGTATTGTTGCTGCGAATAACACGACACTGTTTTTGTACAGGTGCTCTGTTTGTGTTGATCACAATTAACTTTATAGAGATTATCCGTATAAATGTCTACTGCTTTCAGGACTTTTTCTTATACGACAAAGCGTGGTTAACTTGTTGATATAGAAGGGAAAAGTTGAGATTTTCAAGAAGGTTAATCTACCCATCTTAAAGGGGTTTTCAGACAGTCACCAGTGAAAATTTTTGAACGTTGAAATGTCCTGTTGTTAAGAGTTGATTTTTCTTTTGCATAA
This sequence comes from Endozoicomonas sp., assembly GCF_051008435.1. Classification (GTDB taxonomy): domain Bacteria; phylum Pseudomonadota; class Gammaproteobacteria; order Pseudomonadales; family Endozoicomonadaceae; genus Endozoicomonas_A. The sequence goes on from NZ_JBPCXO010000579.1 coordinate 12,035, forward strand.
AGTTCTTGTTTAAGTAAGAGTCATTAGTACTGCTTTCAGAGAGGTACTGTTCAAAATAGAAAAAGAAATTTTCCGAATCTGATGTTTTGATCAGTTCCATTTTCATGATTTAACGACGGTTAGAATTTTGTAGATAGAGAAAAGTACGGTGCTTCATTGCGTTTAAGAGAGAGCCTGCACAGCGGTATTATTTTTTCTGCCACGAATTCCGATCGAGTTGCCATATGGATCCAGAACCTGACAAATACGGTGTCCGTTCTCCAGATCCATGGGGCCACGGTAGAGTTGAGCACCGAGAGAGAGCGAATAGCATTCGACAAATTTCACGTCGCCCAGTACTTGGGTAATGCAGTCAACAAGGTTCGTATAGAAGAGCATAAAGCCCTTATGGCAACAGGGTCAGATTTACTCAAAGGAACCCG